>CAZPXJ010000021.1:0-28952 GCA_964590855.1 uncultured archaeon | reverse complement strand
TTACCTTTATATTAGTATTTTGGATAAAATTTTCTAATTTTTCCCATTTATTTGCCCTTACCATTTCAAATATTTGCAAAGCAATTTTTCTTCCGAATGGCTTTTCTAAAACCTCTAAGAAGCTTTCATGGTCTTTGTTCAGTAATTCTAATATTCTAGGCTTATATATTTCTTTTACGTATCCGTGCATAGCTCCACTAAAAATCAAAGCAGCAGACTCGATGCCAGGTAGAGGTATATTAAAACCTTTTTTATGAGCCAAGATTTTCTTTTGGAAAATGTTCCTTAGCCAGATTATTCGCATAATTCAGAACAATCTTCATCTCTTCTTGAACACCAGTATCTGGAGTTCTATTGTTCTTTGACTCAAAATACAGTTGTCCTTTCAAAAGACAGTGAGATCTCTTTCTTGGAATTCCTACAAGAGTACAAGCTGCTAAAGTTTCTCTTTCTCGTTCAGGTTGAGGATCGCATTGGAGGCATGCATTCTTTCCTGGTAAGTAAGTGTACACATGACCATAATATGTTACAGTCCCTCCATCTATCAAGGGTTTCTGATAATGGACAGCTCTTCGATTGAGTTCTCCTCTTGCAGTAACTGAGTCTAAACCAGAGATTAGTAAATCAGCTGTAACATAAATCTCTGGATCAACATCTTCCAGATTAGAGTGATGCCAAATATATCTGCAGTAAGGATTTATACGTTTAAGAGTTCTTGCTGCCACTCTAGACTTTGGTTCTCCCTCATCTGCATCTGTAAATAGAATCTGTCTGTTTAGATTTGAGTATTCAATTATGTCTAAATCTATAAGGTGTAATGTTCCTACTCCAGCCATAGCCAGGTTCTTGGCAATCTCGGTCCCTAAACCACCGATACCAGCAATAACTACCGTAGAATCTTTCAAAGCTTTCTGATTCCATCCAGGTAATCTTAATTGTCTATCGAATCTTTTTCTCTCTTCTTCAGTAAGGGATTCATCAAAAAAATTAGATTGAATTTCTGTATTTTTACTCATTATGCACATCTCGGAAATTGTGGTGTATCATTAAGATTTTGTTTTGAAAAAAATAAAAAGAAAGGAGAAACTATTTTCTCAAAGAAAAATAGTTTTTGCTTATCCAGCTGTTGAGACTGGGATAAGTAAAATAGTGTCTCCGTCTTCAACTCCGTAATCGACTAGTGTATCGTCAGGATCACAAGTTCTACCAGCGTGTGACAGATGAAATTCATCTGGTGGCAATCCAAAGATCTGACTTACTGTGTATTTGATATCACCGATAGGTGCATCAGTAGCAACTACAAGTTTTTCCTGTTTTGGACTGGGTCCAATTGTACTTTGGAAATAAACACTGATTTTCTTACTTCCTGGAGTCTTAGACTTTGCAGGAGTCTTAGAGATAATTTCGTCTTCTTCAACTATCTCATCTTCTTCATCAAATGATAATTCTTCAAATTCTTCACTCATGTTGATCATTCCTATTTTAATACAAGTTATGTATATGCTGTTATAACATTAAAAAACTATCTATTTTAGTATAAAAAAGGTGTTATTTAGAAATCTAAAGAGAGAAATTAATTTAAAGACATCCAAAAATTAAACAATGGTATAAATATATCCTAATATAACTTCAAAAAAACATAGAAATTTGGTAATAAAATCGAATTTTACTATATTAATTTGAAAGGCAAAGTGAGACTGTGACTTACTGATGAATAATAAAATCAAGAAAAAACGACCTTCATCTAAAAAACCAAGACAGAAGAAATCGGTTGATTCAAAAGTTCCAAAACAAAAAGTGCCAACAGGTAAAATACCTAAACAACGCATCTCCGACGAAGTTATACTCCCCCCTAAAAAACAAAGAAGCAAGAAAGAAACAGTTGCGCCTTCTAGGTCAAGATTGAAGCAAGAGGAAATTAGGAGAGACAATAAGAGAATTGCGAAGGAAAGAATTGTAACCAAGAAACCCAAAGGGGAAAGGTTTGTTGAATCTTCAAGGAGAAGTAAACCAATTCCAGAGGATAAAATTCCTAAAACTAAAATACCTAAACAAGATCAACTTGAGAAAACAAAAGAAAAAAACATAATCCCTGAGGATGAAGATCATAGAAATAAAGAAAAACGTGAATCAATTCCACCTAAGAGAGAAGAATTTAAAGAAATCGAAACAATTGATTCCAAAGCTCTTGAAAAGAAGGAAAGAGAGAAGAAAGAAGATGTTTCCCCGATTAGCAATAAAGACCGGTTTTCTGAGACCGAAAAACATGAATCAAGGTCAATACCCAGAGAGGAGAGAGGAAGAGAGAAGAAGGAAAGAGAGGCACCTGTTACAAGAGAAATAAGTGAGATTATCGAGGAAAAACGTCCAAAACAGAAAACACCAAGTCAAAAATATCCTCAACAAACAAAGAAACCTAAACAGAAAAAACCAAAATGAATTCATCAAGTATTTTTGATATCCTATACAAAAAGCGTTAGGAGTGATGAATAGAAATATATCATCCCAAATACCATCAAAAATAGATTTTCTAAGTAGAAGATAGATGTTAAGATATAGACTGCTGGGAGTATTAACATTAACAGAAATCCGAAAAACTTGGGAGGTATACCTCTTTCGCTAGTACTTTTCAGTCTTATGAAAGGATATCTAATGAATGTTCTGAATAGAAGGAAATTACTAAAGATATAATAGGGTAAGAGAATGAAATCAACGATATTGATATGGAAATAGTAAAGTGTACCTCCAACATCGAAAATGCTGGTTGAAATCAAATTTGCTCCATAATCATACACGCCTAAGAGAACTTGGGTTAATACTATTATTACAGGAACTAGAGGAACAATCAAAACGAAGAATATCTCATTGAAGGTTGCATTATATTTGAGATAATAAATGCTACGTATTACAATGAAAATAGTTAGAAATGCGAAAATAGCTGCGACAACGAATATCTTTCCCAGATCATAGTTTTCTTCGATGAAGAAGTAGATAGAGACACCTATTAAGGATAGAAAAACTATGAACGAAGCAAAGAGTTGAGTGATTGTTCTCAAAGTAACACCTTATTCTTCTTTTATTTTTCTTATGTACCTGCTTTTTAAATTATTGGCTTCTCTAACTTTTATAGCTTCTCAATCACTTTTTCTATATAGACTTTTACGGTAACCCTATATTTTGGATTGTTAGCATAAGTTATTGAGATAGGTTGATTACATCGGGCACACAGTTTCGATTTCTTGAACCAATTAAGAAATTCATTTTCATGTGCTGGATATTTGCAGTGGGGACATAATATTATTCGTCTAGAGTCACTCTTATCAAAATCCATGTAACAAATTATACATTTCATCTCTTCTTTCTTTGGTGTTCCTATTGGGAACATACTCTTAGTGACGGTTGTTTTTGTTGTCTTTACTGTCTTGGAAGCTCTTGAGACATCAATTCCCGGAGCAACTCTTGCCGATGTTCCGCTCCTTATTGAACTGCGTGAAGTGCTAGTTGATCGTGTAGAAACAGCTCTTTGTCCGCTTCTAGAAGTAACGGGAACTTGTCTTCCGCTTTGAGTTGTGCTTGAAGACCTTGAAGTTGTAGCTCTTGTTGTAGAACTTCTTGCACTAACTTTTACTTCCTTACGTGATTTATTAATAGCTACAATTATGAAATATCTGAAGATATAAACGATGTATAAAATTACAAAGAGGAAACAAATAAAGTCAATTTGCCAGTTGATGAAAAATCCGATTAAGAATGTGATTATGAACAGAGTGTGAAATAGGAAAGGAAATTTTCTACCTCTCTTGATTTTTCTATTAATTGCAATTCCTGGCCATTTTCCCGAGTAGTAGTTACTAAAGAATATTGAAAGAATAATTATTGGAAAAATTAGTGAAATTGAGACCAGATTGAAGAATGACTGTATTGAATTTCCACCAGACATTTGTATATTTATAGTAAAAATTTCAACAGTTAAAGCAACTGGAGAGATATAATTACCCATCAACATAATCAGATAAGGTAATATTAGGAATTGACTGCTAGCTTGAATTGAATTGTGTTTTTTATAATGTCTATTTTCTAGAAGAAATTTGAGAGCAACTACAGTATACAATGTTATGAAGAATATCATCAAAGCTGCTGCTAGATTTGAATCGATTGCAAGATAAAGAATACCTATAGTAAATCCAACTATTGATATGGCTAAATAGGTTTTCCAATTATTCAAATCCAATTTTATGCAACTCTATTTCCTATTCTCGTCGGTTCAGCTGATTATTCATGAACATGTAAATTGATTCATAGCAAGCTTCACTACTCATTCCTTTTATCTCACAAGATAATTCAAAGTAATTTTTTCTATCTTTATGGATTCTGAAAACTCCAACACCATAATTATCCGGAGCAAACATTAGAGGGTCTATAACCAAAGCTATCGATTTAATCCAAAAAGTCTGATACCTGCGATGTGTTTGAAAATCATCATTACTTAGAAAAGGAGTATAACTAGGATGGGAATGTGCCCAACCACAGATGAAATTTTCACTGTTTTTTTTGTTGAAAATTTCTGTAAAAATCCTTTGATCCACGATTTCTACACTAACAGCATCACCTTGGCCCACTGGCCAATAATCTTCAACAAATATCTGTTCTAATGGTGTATCTTCATGACGTATATTTCCAGTGAGTAAGCCGATAACTTCAACCCATTCATCTTTTGGTATGCTTTGATTAGCATATGTTAAAGAATGTTTTGCAAGTTTGAGATAAGCTTTGGGGTTTATTACGACTTCAGCTTTTGGTTGTATCTGGAGTACTTCCTCAGTGATATTATCTTCACTAAAATCATCAGAAGTATCAACTTGATCATCAACCATTTTATCTATCTTATGTAAGCCTAAAGCTTTTTCTAGAGCTTCAATTTTCTTTAGAAGAACTTTATATTCTTCTGGAAGATTACTTTCTTCTTTTCCCATTTACTAATCACCACTATGTATCTTTATTTTACCAGAAAGAATTAGCATATTTCTTACTGATCGAACTAGCTTTTTTGATGAACTTGCTTTTATTGTTTAGGAATTCCAGAGCTGCTTCTTTATTGAAAACATCCTTTGGATTTATATAAGCACTTTCTATATTGAACATTGCGAGAATCGAATAAATAACAGTAATGATATTTTTTGCTGGAGTCCAGCCATCATGATTTCCTATTAGATCATTATCAACCAAGGCTAGACATATGTTTCGTTTCTTAGGATACTCTTTGGGGTTTGGCCAGAAATTGGGATGCCAAATTGGTGTGTGAAGCCTTACAAATGGAGGTTTCATTGGATAGTTAGGTCCGAAGAATATTTCTAATTTATATTTCCCACCAGCATAGGGAGTTCCTTTGGGACCTATAAAACCTACTGCTAGATGATCCATAGACTTATTCTTGCTTGGGAATGCTTTAACTTGAGCAATTACTCCTTCTTTGTGCAATTTTCTAAGCGCATCATAGTCCTTTATTACGCGTTGTTTTCGCATTAGTGTCACCTTTATTTTATCAAAATCAATTCGGTCTTAACTCTGAATCAACAGATATTTAGTCCGGGAATTATTACTTAAACTTTCTTTTAAAGGTGTCCAATTAGAACCAAGATTTATAACAATATTTTGAGAAAATAATAGTTAGAATAGTTGCCATAAAATATATCGTTCTTCATCCAACTTTAGAACAAATTTTTCTTTTAGAGATACTTGTTCAATTTCTCTGATTTCTTCTTTGGATGGTTTCATCCCTAGATAGTATAAATGCTCATATGGCCAGTCATTCTTAAACCAATCAATCAATTTTACCAGTATCTTTCCAAACAAATCCTGTTCCCACCCAGATGGAATTAACCAGAAAGATATTCCAGGATCATTGTCTTCTAATTCCAAATAATCACACATTCTGTCATTAAAGAAGGCAAATTTGAGGAAAAGTGAGATTGGTTTAACAAACAAACAGCCATAACAAACAGTTTCTTCTTTATCCATTATAGTAAAAGCGAATTCAATTCTATTATTGTGGTCAAGTTCATGTTTTGAGATTTGTTCTAGATTGATTTCTTTGGGAAATCCTTCTGGTCTGAAACCACTTTCTATTGCTGCTTGATAGTCAAGCTCGTTATCTGTACTCAACAATTGTCTTATTTTGATATTTTCAAAAATAAGCTCTTTAGGTACTTCCAAATCCTTTGGATAAAAAGCATTCATAATTTCACGTACTGACTTACTCTTATAAATTTTAACAAATCAACTTCCTTGCTTTTGCTTCCTTTTGATAGAATATCTTAGAATAAGAAATCCAATAATTGTAGCTAAAATTGAGGCTATTAGTATACCCAATTTTGCCGTATCCAAGAGTGCTCTATCTGTACTGAATGTTAGACCTGCAATAAAATTCGACATAGTAAATCCTATTCCCCCTAGAAAGACAATTCCTAGGATTTGCAACCAGTTGATACTTGAAGGTAGAGTTACGAATTTAGTTTTAGAATATAGCCAAGCAAATAGAAACATTCCCAAAGGTTTGCCAATAAATAAACCGAAAAATACACCAAGAAAAACATTCAATGAAAAACTCTCAGAAGTTATAGTCAGAAAATTTATGCCTGAATTTGCTAATCCAAACAAAGGAACAATTAAAAATGCAACCCAATTAATTACTTTATGCTCAATAATCTCTAAAGGTGCTTGAATGTTCCTTAAACTAGTTTCAAGAGCAAGAACAGACGCTTTGTAACGCATATAGGCCAGGACTTCGCCATCTTCTTCCATATTTATGTTTGATATATATACTAATGTTTTCTGACTCAGATCCTTAAATTCAGTTATATCAATGCTTTTGGATGCGGGAATCGTCATAGCTAGCAGAACGCCTGTTATCGTAGCATGCACACCTGATTGAAAGATAAAAAACCACAGAAAGATACCAGGAATTATGAAAAACAGATTATTTCTGATTCCAATCTTATTGAAAAGAATCAGTATTCCTAAAATAATCGCACTTATTAGAAGAAAAACCCATTTAATCTGGCTGGAATAGAATATTGCTATGACTAAAATTGCACCTAAATCATCTATAATTGCAATAGATGTCAGTAGTAGTTTTAACATTCTTGGAATATTATAAGAAAATAGTGCAAGAATACCTAAAGAAATTGCAATATCTGTTGACATAGGTATTCCCCATCCTTTTGCTCCTTCACTTCCTGGTAGATTGAACACTAAATAGATCACCGCTGGAAAAACCATCCCTCCTATCGCTGCAACTATAGATAGAGATGCTTCTCTTAAATCATTTAGACCTCCAACTAGCAACTCTCTCTTCAATTCTAAACCTATAACAAAGAAAAATATAGCCATTAATCCATCATTTATCCAATGCAATAAGGTTTGGTGAAAATCAAGGGATCCAATGTTAAAACCTACATACAAATTCCACAGATTTGTGTAAGTTTCTCCAAAAGGTAAGTTTATCCATATCAAACCTATGAGAACACATATGAGTAATAATCTGCTACTTGAAGCTTCTTTCTTGATAAATCTCTGGAGAGGAGAGCTAATTCTTAATACAGGTGGATTTTTTAGTGTTCTATAAATTTTCTTAGGCAAATCAGACATTTATATCCAAAATGCTAAATCAAATCTATTTTAAATATCTTCCCTAAATTCTTTATCAAAACATTAGATTTTAATATTGCTACTGAATTACTGTTGTTTACATAAATAAGGTGATATGAAATGTCAAAGAAAGAAAAAGGTTATCCTAAAGAAATGTTAATAATTAAGTCAAAACTTAAAGAATATATTGCTTCACTTGGTGATTACAATGTTTCTGCTGGCTTTTACGAAGAATTCAATCTTAGAGTTGCAGAACTAGCGAAGAAAGCAGCTAAGAGAGCCAAACATAATAACAGGAAAACAGTTTCAGCAAAAGATGTTTAATAAAACATCAGTTTTCTATTTTTCATAAATTTCAAACTTTCTCTACAAGTAACTGATATAAATGTAGATAAATAGTTGAATTAAAAAAATTTAATTCTGGAATTTTTCTGAAAATTCAATTTGTATCTTTGAATCTACTGATTTAAGCTCTCTCTCGACTCTTTCAAGTTCTGGTCGTTTCTTCTCAAGCTTCTTCTTTAACTCTTGAATCTTCTGTTTATTTCCAACAATGTGTTGATCTTTTTCTCGAACTATTTTTTCTTGTTTTAGAGCTTTTTCTTCTTTTCCTTCTTCCTTGTATATTGCTTGTTTTAGTAGGTGTTCTTGCTTTTCCTTATTATTGTTAGCTTGTCTCTTTTGAAAAGATGCTTTCTTCTCTTCTAGTTCATTTATTTCTTCTCTATAGTTGTAGAATTTTTCTGCTATTTCGTATTTTTTTGCTTGTAATTTGTAAAACTTAATATCTCTTTCACTCATAGATGTACTAGTCGTTCTTGTTATTTATATGTTCACTTTAGTAAAAAAATTAAATAAGTATAAAGTTAAATAAAGAATAGGCACATGAAATTTAAGAAAAAACACATAGTGTATATTATTTTAGCTTCAGTCTTAATTACTGGAGTGGTTTTAGCCTTCTATAGTTATTTTGCAAATAGCAATTTCATTGCTAATGCATATAATGACTTCTATTATGAAAAGAACAATGTTACACCGGTAGATGAACCAAATCCATATAAAACAATATTTTGGGGTCAATATATCCTACCTTTCATAATTTATACCTTAGTAGCGCTAGTATTAGTTGTTCTTTGGAGATTATTGACAAGAGCTATTAGAGAAAAAGTGACACCATCAATAACCAACACTTTAAAGATTCTAGGAGACATTATAATAATTCCATTTTGTATTATTGCATATCTCAACAGTTTTGAGGCTTTTAGAGGAACTTTAATTGGCATAGCAGCATTGTTGGGAACAGCAATCGGTTTTGCATCTACAACAACAATTGGGAATCTGCTAGCTGGATTATATCTGTTAGTAAGTAGACCTTTCATTGTTGGTGACTATATCATTATCTCAGAGATGGAAACAGAAGGTGTAGTTAGGGAATTAACTGTCAATTATACAAAAGTAGATCAACCTGATGGAAATACTGCAATTTTACCAAATAATGGTTTATTGAACAAGTGGATAGTAAACACAAAGAAGTTCATTCCTGATGAATCTGAAACAAGCTCATATATTTGGTCACGAGAGAAAGGAACATACATCTACACATATCCACTGAAATGGGCAAGTGATTCTGAAGATATTCATGCAAACTGTGTGAAAGCTATAGAAATTACAGCAGCCAAATTCCAGAATGTTCTTGAAGAAGAAGTATCATGGTTTATATTCAAACGGGATAAATTCCATCGAACATATCAGATGAATTTATCTGTTAAAGATGCTAATGCTCTGATAGATTTATCTGGTAATTTTATGAATACTCTTGAAGAAGAGTATAGTAAAATAAGAAGAAAGCAAACTGAAATTCATAAACACGCATAAATTAATTGAACAAATTGATTAATGGTATTTGTATGAAAATAACATTGAATAGCGATCAGGAATGGGGATTTACAATTAATCCATTAAATTTCACTCAAGTAAAAATCCTGAACGAGATTCCAGAAGGATGCTTCTTCATAATAAAGAAGCGAGAATATTTGAAAGAAATAGAAAGAACTATTATTAGAAATATCTATGGAAGAGTAAAGCTAGGAAAAATAGAACAGTATGATAAAAAACAAGTTTCAGATCTTCTTTCTTCTGCTTTGGGTAGATATATACTGAAGACGAATAATCTTCCAAAACATGTCAAAATTGATGGAGATCTCAAATTTACAAAACCAGTTAATTTCGTATTTTTTGTTGGAAATTATGATATTTTTCATCTAAAGATAGATTCAACTGACTTGAATGGAAAGAATCCAAAAGAAATTCTAGATAAGATGATTCAGAAATCGAGTTTGAATCTTTTCAAGAAAAAAAGAGAAACTAAATGGAAAGCTGAATATGCAAAGAGTGGTGTTTCAAAGTGTACCAAATGCAAAAATTACATTGAAAGAGGAAATTTAAGATTGGGAGAACCCTCATATTATCAAGAATATCTCTCTTTCCGCTGGTATCATGAAAGTTGTATAGATTGGGGTAGATTTAATCAAGATTTGATAACAGGATTGGAAGAGATAAAACAAGAAGATAAAAAAAGAATACTACAAAAAATCAGCAAATAAAATAAGAAAATCCTTAGAGAGAAAGTATATATTCAAATAATGGTAAACTAAGATGATGTTTACTTTAAAGAAACAAAATAAATCCAAAATCGGTGTTCCTCCAGGTTCAATTATATATACTGGAGAAAAAACTGAAGAAACTATTGAGATAATATTAACAAGATATAGCAAAAATGAATATGATGAACTAATTTTACCATCTGTAAGTAAATATTCTAAGGAGGAAGATTTGAAAAAAATAGACTGGTTAATGCTTACTGGTATTCATAATATTAATATAATTGAAGAATTAGGTAGAAAAATCAAGATTCATTCTTTAGTTATGGAAGATATAGTAAATGTCTTTGAAAGAGTAAAAATTGAAGTCTTTGACGATTCTGTTTTTACAATATTGAAGAAAATAAGCTGGAATGAAAATGATGAGTTAGTTGAAGATCATATAAGTATCTTACTTTATCAAAACTTACTTATTTCCTTCAATGACGATAATAAGGATATGTTTAAGCAGATCAAAGAGAGATTGAAACATGATCGTGGGCGAATTAGAAAACTGGATGCTGATTATCTATATTATTCTATAATTGATGATGTTGTTGACAATTATTTTGAGGTTCTTGAAAATCTGAGTGACAGAATAGAGGATATCGAGGAAGAATTAGTAAAGAATCCTACAGAAGAAGTTCTTTTTGATATCCACCGAATAAAACGAGATATTATTCAAATCAGAAAAAACGTTTTTCCTATCAGAGAAATTATTAATTCAATAATTCGAGGGGATTCAAAATTGATAAAAAATACTACTATGATCTATTTCAGAGATGTTTATGATCACATTATCAGAATAATAGAAACTTTGGAATCATACAGAGATATGGTATCAGGATTACTAGACATATATCTCTCAAGTACAAGTAATAAAATGAACGAAATAATGAAAGTATTAACAATAATCGCAACTGTCTTTATACCGCTAACATTTATTGTTGGGGTATATGGGATGAACTTTCAATATATGCCAGAATTAGCATGGAAGTATGGATATCTCATAATTTGGATTATTATGTTTGTGATACTTAGTGGACTTGTTTACTTCTTCAAGAGGAAAAAATGGATCTGAGTTAATAAAAGAGACAGTTTATCGTCCAGATATTATCCTATAACACAAAACCATGTTCAAAACTAGACAGACATACCATAGTATGAGTTCTTTGAACGCCTTTGATAGTTGTTATAATAGCTAAAATTTTTTCCAGATGTTCGATATTTTCTGTTTTTAATTTTAGCATAACATCATATTCTCCTGCTAAATGGTGCATTTCTAAAATACCCAATTCCTGTTGTTTCTTCCATAGTTCCTTAGCAGTGAATTCCCAAACACTCGCAGCTCTATCTAAGATAACCAAAATTATTGCAGTTACTTCTTTCCCTAGTTTCTTGTCGTTTGTTAGGATTGTATATTGAAGTATTATTCCTTTCTCTTCCAAAGCTTTGATTCGGTTATGTACTGTTTGTCTTGTTATATTATCAAGATCATCAGCTATCAGCTGTCGATTTACTCTTGAATCTTGCTTTAACATTTGTATAATTTTCAAATCCAGATTATCATACATATTTGACATTTGTCAAATTTTTATTAATAAGTCTATGTATATGTAAATAAATTTTTAAGCACATGAGGCAGAAATCAAAATTGAATCTAGAAGGGATTAGTATGACGATACAAAAGACAGTTAAACAACAAGAGAAAAAGTTCGCACAATGGGTTTATGAAATAGAAGAAAGTGAGATAAGAAGATTATTGAAATATAATCCAAAGTATTATTTTGGAGGTGGGAAGCCGGGAGTTCTACCTATTAAGACATTTCATCAAATTTTAGTAGAAATTATTGCAGAAGAACAGCAACAGCTAGTAGATAGTCCTAGTTCTGCTCTGAACAATTATAATTATGGCAAAACTCAAGGTTCTGATGAGCTAAGAGAAGTCCTTGCTAACCGTTTAAAACGAAAAGAAGATATCGACTGCTCAAAGGAAGATGTAGTTATTACCACTGGTTCTCAGCAAATGTTATACGCACTCAATGATGTCATGATTAATCCTGGAGACATCATATTAACAACTAGACCAACCTATTTAGGATTCTTAATGCCAGCACAAAAGTTAGGAGCTACAATCGTCACTTTACCTTCTGATGAAGAGGGGTTAATGCCTGAGTATCTTGAAACAGCTATTAGTTTATGTGAATTAGAACTTGGTAGAAAACCAAAAATGCTTTACCTAGTCCCTTACTCAGATAATCCGAAAGGTACAACACTTCCTGAAACTAGAAAAAAACAAATTTTAAACACCATTCTACCACATAAGGAGATTCTAATAGTTGAAGATGCGGCATATAAGGAGATTCAGTTTTATGGAAAGAAATACAGCCCTTTGAAGAAGTATGATAAGGAAAATGATAGAATTGCTTATCTTAGTACAACTACAAAAGAAGCTGCTTCTTTTAGAGTCGGCTATAGCATTCTTCCTGAAGATATTAGAGAGAATATTGTTAAAGCTAAAGGATTTTACGATTTATGTACATCTGAATTTATTCAGAAAGTTGTAGCAAAATACTATGAGAAACATATAGATCGACAAATACCAATTATTCAAAAAGAATATAAAAAACGACGAGACGCTATGGTAAAATCAGTTGATGAATTTATGCCGGAGGGGTTATATACTAAGCCTACCGGTGGATTTTTTGTTTGGTATGAAAACATGAACAAGGAATTTAATTCTAAAGAATTCATCAGTGACGCTATTAAAGCAGGAGTAATTTATGTACCAGGTTACCAATTCTATCCATCGAATGGTTATGCGATTAACAGAGAAAAAGAATTGCAGCCTTTTAAAGCTCCAACCAATACAATGAGACTTGGATATTCTATTATGAAACCAGGTGACATATGCATAGGTATAGAATTATTGGGAAAATTAATCAAGGAAAAACTGACATCACTAAGAGAGTGAATATAGTTCAAATGTGGATAGATTTAATTAGTATTTTACTCAAATACAATTGATGGAAATCATTGATGCCCACACTAACATCCTCTCTACTCCAGACTATGTTCTTGAGTTAATGACAGAGATGAACAGATTGGAAATCTCCAAAGCATGTATCAGCGGCATGGGTTCAATGTTCAATTCTGTTACCAACAAAGAAATTCTCAAAATCATGGATGATTTCTCACCCAGATTTATTGGAACATACTTTGTTCGACCTGGTGTAACAAATGCTCTTGAGATTCAAGATGCTCATTCCTTGGGTTTTCGCATGCTCAAAGTAGCTATACCCAAAAAACCCTACAACGATCAAGCTTTCCTTCCCATTTGGGGAGCGGCTCAAAGACTCAATATGCCTATTCTTTTTCATACTGGAATAATTACCGTAGCTGAAGCATCACCCAAAGATATGTTCTTGTCAATGGACATGCATCCTTTAAGAGTTGAACCCATAGCGAACTCCTTTCCTGATTTAAACATAATTCTCTCTCAACTTGGAGGGCATTGGAATAGGGATGCAGCTGAACTTGCTCGTATGAGAGGTAATGTTTATGTTGATTTAACTGGCGAACAAGATGGTTGGCGTCAAAAAATAGATTCTGAAGGTCTTGGAAAATATCTTTACTGGAAGAATGCTTACCAAGATTTGGTCTTTGGTACTAATACTGAACCATCCAAAATAAACCAGATTTTAAGCGAAGATAAAAACAGGTACACAAAACTAAATCTAGATGAAAATACGCTGGAAAAGATTTTTGCTGGCAACATCAAGATGATGCTCGGAATCTCTTAATTTCACTTTCAAAAAGGGGATAATATTTTCTCTGTTTTTATATCCAAATGTCATTAAATCTACATCATGATTAACGAACTCTTTGTATCTCAGTTTGGTATTGCTGAATGTAGTGTTGATGGAGAAGAATGGATGGAGATTACAGAAATAGCGGTCTTATGCGCGATAAATGATCATTATTGTACCAAAGACCATGATTCAGTTCTATCTCACTACAATAGAGGTGGAATTGTACCTGTGGAGTATGTTCTTTATCGAAAAAGGGACAAAGGAAGACTTATTTGAAAGACATGAAAATCACAATCTACTCCTCCTCAAACTCATATCCACTTTCTTTCCATGCTTCATACATTTTTGGATTCTTCTTTAGAAATTCGTCTCTGATTTCTTTAGGTACTCTATTTAGTATACAAGAGAAATTTATGCAATCTGTGCAAACTTTCCATTGAATCACAATATACCATAAAATTACGCCAAAAACAAGTAAACCAAGGAACACCCATTTTTGTCCTAAAATCAAGAATACAGTAGGTATTAGAAACATTATATTAGCTCCAATAAGAAATTGTATTTTTTTCCATATACCAGCTGGTCCAGGATTAAATTTGAATTTTATTGGAAGTCCATAGTTTATTGAACAGTGCAATGACTTTGACTCTCCTTCGGCATAATATGGACAATGAGAGCAAAGTATCGGTGGTTCCCATATCAAGAAGAAGAAGATCATATATCCAATCAAAACTAAAGTAGAAATAAGATTAAGAGGATAATTGAGTAGAATAAGTCCTACAAAAGCAGGTACGAATCCCATTAGAAATGGTATGGCAAAAATAATTGTATATTTCTTATCGAAATGACAATGTAACCTTCCTTTCAAATTACATTCTTCACATTTTTCTTCATCGTCCCAGGTACAAATACAGTGTGGATTCTTATCACTCATCTTATTATCAAGTGTAGTCAGCAATTATAAAATTTCCGCGTCTTCTTGACTAGTTTTCTTCATTCGATTTAATATGATGAAAATCAAAGCTGCTGCTATTAACTTGATTGAACTTTTTCTTTAAAGGTACTTTGATTCTCAGATGTCAATGAATCAACTTCAGGTAATTTTGAAGTAGAAGAACTATTGTTTCTTAAGAGTGTTTTGTTTAGATTTTGTAAATATCATCCCAAACATATCCGACCACCTCATAACCATTACCATCTCTTTCATCGAGTCTTACTTCTTTTGCTTTTCCCCCCATTTTTTCGTAGAATTTGCATGAGGGATTTTCTTTAAGAACCCAGATAATCATTGATGAATATTCAAATGTCTTCAGAAACTCAAGCATTTGTCTGAATAGTTTTGTACCCAAGCCTTTTTGTTGATATTCCTTTAGGATGTAAAACGCATACATCTCACAATCATATGGAAGTTCTTTGTAAAAGATTTCTCCTCCCACAACAAAACCAACTATTTCTTCTTTTATTGTTTCTGCAACAAGTATTTTTCGAGTAGGATAATCAGCTAAATTCTCCTCAAATCCTACCCAATTTTGTTTTATGTGAGGTATTCTTTTTTCTGGTGTTCTCTGTGAAATATATTTATCTGGAAAAATCCCTGTATAAGTTGTCAACCAAGAATGATAACCAACGTAAGCAATTCCTTCAACATCTTCTAGTTTAGCTTGTCTAATAGTTATTTTTTCGACACTCAACTTTTCTTACTCCAAGCAATCTCAACTAAATCTAAACTTTCTATATAATCAACTTTTTCTTTTATTATTTCAAAGCCATGTTGCTTATAGAAATTGAGAGGACTAGGGTAGATTGTTCCATCCTCTCTTTCAAAGCCATCAGCAGGGGTACACCATCCATGAAGTGTCTCATAGTGAGATTTAGCTCTGTTCAATAAAGTTGTACCAATACCTTTTTTCTGATAATTCCTATTGATCACCATAGAAAACCAAGGGACAAAATTCTCTTTTTCACTTTGTCTAACAATTAACAATCCAACAAGTTTAGAGCCTTCTGAAGATATTAGTCTTGCAGTAAATAATTTAATATTGGAGTCTAGATTTAGAAGACGTTCCTTAGCATATTCGATAGTAGCTCCAGAAATGAGTGTAGGATATTCCGAATTGAACATTGCCTGATATGTGACACAGTCCTCTTCACTGATATTTGAATAATCCTCAATAGAGTAAGCTATCCGTTCTTCCATCTAGTAAACTACACCGTCTAGAATAAAAAGATTTGTTGAAAAACTTACAGCCTATACTATTAGATTTTAATATCCAGATTATAGAAACATCATATGGATTATGATGTAATAGTAGCTGGAGGAGGAATTGCAGGCTCTACAGCTGCACGTTTCTTAGCTGAAGCTGGTAGGAAGACACTCTTTGTTGAGAGGCATAAAACACCTAGAAATAAACCTTGTTCAGGGATTCAGTTTAGCTACTTCGAAAAGATATTAGGGGTTACAATTCCTAAAGAAAGGCTTTGTAACATTGAATTAACCAAAGTAAAGATGTATTTACCTGATGGTAGCAAGTTTGGTTCAAACTTCAAGATGTTTAATTTCATGCGTAAGCCTTTCGATGATTGGTTGAATATAATTGCAGTAGAGTCAGGGGCAGAATTTATAGACGATTGTATGTGTCAGAGTATAGAAGAGAAGGGGGATCACCTTGTTGTAAACTTTCTAAAACCAAAGGAGAAGAAAGAATTCAATTTTACAACCAAATATCTGATAGATGCTACTGGTCTTCGACCCAAAATTAGAAATCAACTTCGACCAGAGGATTTCTCTGGTGAATACAGTGGAGGTACTCTTAATTATTATATTGATGGTGAGGCAGATTTAGATCCTGAGACACTTTATCAATTTTGGAATCTAGAATGGAACAATGCTATGTTCGCTTGGATTTACATCAAGACTTTAGATGATGGAAAGGATTATTGGGTTGTTGGTACAGGAGGTCATAATATTAATGTACAGGAATATCAAGATGTGTTTTATAAAGCTATGAAAGAGAAATTTAGCATCAATGGAAATATTGTCAAAAAAGAGGGTTTCAAAACTTCAATGGATATGCAGTCTAAAAATCGTATATGGTTGGGACAAAATCGAGTACTGATAGCAGGGGATGCAGCAGGATTAGTAGATCCTGTTAGAGGTGTAGGTATGGATGCTGCTGCTTTATCGGGTCGATTAGCAGCGAAAGCGATAATAAATGCGGAAAAGAAAGGAACTGATGTACTCAAACTATATACTAAATATATGAAGCGATTAACAGCTCAAACTATCAAGAACCAGCAAAAAGAAATTGGTCAGTTTGAAACAAATGAAGAATTAAATAAACACGTGAAGAGTAGTCTGCTTAAGACTGGTCTTACCATGATGTATCAAACTACAATGAACAAAATCCGATCCCCTGAAAAGCAAGTAATGATACCTTAATCTCCTTTTCATTACTTCGTCTCTTTATGTCACAACTTGTGTTCACAATCTGTGAGCAAGTCTCTTTTAAAGAGGTAGCTATGTTTGGTTAGGTGCAAAAAAATGCGAAAAACAACCAAAATCCAAGAAAAAATCAAACAAGACCTCAAGAAGGAGAGACTAGAAGCAATTAACTCTCTAATATTAATCAAAGGATCTCTCCTCTAAACTTATTTCTTCTTTATCTATGTAAAATTTAAAAGCAAGTTCCCGTTTATTCTACTGTCAAAGGTGATTAATTGGCTAATCGTAAAATACATCTTTTAGGAGCAACTCTTTTTTGGGGTATATTCATAGGTATTTTCTATGCACTAGATTTGAAAACTAATTTGATTGATTGGGGAGGATCATCTCTAGATGGTTTACAACTTCATTCTATCTGGATTGTAGTATCTTTCATGGCTTGCCATTTTGGTGCACAATTACCGGATTATGATTTACTTTGGGATAAGATTTTACCACATAGAAATGTTATAACTCATTCCTTCTTCTTACCTTTAGTAATTTCAGTTCCGTTGTTCTTTCTAGCAAAAATAGGAGAAGTAGGATTGTTTCTTGTACCTATTTACGCATTTTATCATATAGGACATGCATCTCATCTTTTCTTAGATTTAAAACCTGCAGAATGGAAAGGAACTGCTCTAGTGCACATTTTCTGGATAAATGATGAAGGAAAAAAGACTATGCCACCAAAGGTATCAAGAACTTTTCTTCTAGTAAATGGATTGATTATTCTAGCAGCTGGAATAATACTCTTGTACTTCTTCCAGCTCTGGATATGATATCCAATTCTTTTTTTCTCTTTAGCAGCTCATTGATTTTTAGAGGTTATTATTTTTCCTGATTTTCTCATAATTTAATTCAAGGGCTTTTAAGAATTCACCAGGTAAACTAAGCAATTCATTAGCATTAAGTACAACAAGCTGGATTTGATATCTTCTATTCAATCTATCTCTTTGAATAATTGTCCAAGTAACGGGTTCTTCGAGATAATCAACAAATTGCTTCTCGGTCATCTCAATTGCTTTAACACAGTCAGAATGACTTTCATCTGAATGAGTAGCCCATTTTAGTGGATAAGAGAATTCAGTCTCTCCTACCCTACGTCCAAAAAGAATAATCTCTTTCATATCTTCTTTTTCATCTTGCTCCCCAGGTGGTTCAACGAATGCAATATTCTCTATTTCTAACTCTCTTAATCTACTGTTAGGAATAACAGAGGTTGATTCATCTGGTTGAAGGACGGTTATATAATTGATAGAAATAGTTTGAACCACACCTTCAACATTGATTTCAGGGATTATAATATAATCCCCAACATTGTGATGCTTGCTGAAAACCATATACAGTCCAGAAATTAAATCTCCTACTGATCTTGCAGCTGCAATACCTATTGCTGCACCCAGAGTTGCTGCAACACCTATAATTGATCCTGTGAAAGGTTCGAATTTGCTAACATAAGCTATCAGGAAGATTGGTAATACTAAAACTCTTATCAATACGTGCAATGTGTTATGAATATCAGGAGAAATTCTTTTTCTAACAGCATGTAAGACCACATTAACCACCCATAAGATAATTAAAGCACTTATTGTATAGATGAACAAATCATCTATGTATTCAGATAACAACCCATCAAAAGAAGCATAGGCTGGAGCTTCAACTTTCATTGTTCCGTTAACAAAATACCAATCTAAATTAAGTTCCATTCTATCATTATAAGCAGTCTCTATTAGATTGTTATCAGTCACTTTAGCAGTGATATAAATTGATAAAATTGTACCAAAAATGATAACAAAAAGCCCTATAAAGAAATATCGCCTTTTGTTTTTTTTCATGTGATCTTTGAACTTCATTACATTCACTTTTTGATAGGAGAAAAATAAACCAATTTAAGATTTACCCAAGGTATGGCTATTTTTTCTTGAACCAAGGAATAAGCATAGATACTTTCTTTTGATAACTTTCATACTCTGGGTAACGTTCTTTTAGTCTTTTCTCCATCAATGGGATGCTAACAGCCACAAATAAGATTACCATAGCAATAGGACCAGCAATTGCCCACCAGTAGGTTGGATCAGCTGCTAGACCAAAGAAATACAATCCCCACCAGAAGCTGATTTCACCAAAATAGTTAGGATGTCTGGATAAACCCCAAAGACCAGTATTAAAAAGTTCTCCTGGTTGTTTCTTTTTACGATATGCATGTTGTTGTTCATCTGCTAGAGTTTCAATGAATATTGCTGTAAATGTAATAATAAGTCCTATTAGGTAGAATGCATTATTTAATTGAATTGGGTTATTAAAAGCAGGAAAAAGAGGAATGCATCCGAGGAAAACTACCAAAGTTGGCATCAGTTGCAACCCAGTTATATTTATGAACCAGAATAGTTTAGGTTTTTCGTTTCTGAATTTGGCATATCTCCAATCTTCATGTTTCAAACCTTGCCAGCCCCTTATCCAATTGTAGGTTAACCTTAACCCGTACACCCCAACAATGGTCAAGATGACGACTTGTGTTGCCCCAAAACTAGTTTTTAATCCTCCATCAATGAACCAATAAATTGCAATTACAATGGGGATGAAACTCCAATAAGGATCATAAAGACTAGTATTGCGAACTATAGTACTTGCTATGAAAATAACTAGAGTAGCAACAATATCAGTTACTAGAATAAGCAAAAGAGGATTTGTGAGATAGTCATAGAGAAAATAGCCTACTAGAATCGCTATACCTATTGCTACAAGATAAAGTACAGAAGTAGTGATTATACCGATGAGCTTACTTTTCGAAGATACTGAATTGTCGTCCTCGTTCATGATGTGTTTCAAAGAAAATAGCTATTTTAAAATTCTTTCGGCAAAAAGATTAACTAAAAAATTGTTGCCCATCAGGACTGTCTTTAAACCTATCAAGATTTTCAAGACCCTTAAATTCATCTTGCGTACAGAAAATGATAGCTCCTGGTTCTTCGATATGTTTCAAATAGTTTAATTCATTAAATATTTTAAGCTCATCTTGAATCACTATGAAGAGCTTGAAAGGTAATAATCGCTCTTCAGATTCTTTTTCATAAGGAATAGTAAAATTTATCTCTCGCTTTATTGAAGAAATGAACTCATCTAAAGTCATTAATTCGAAATCAAAATCTGTATAACTTAAAGACCCATAAACCCAAGTATTATTCAAAAAAGAAACAAAAAAACGTACTAATTTGGATTCAACAAAATTACCCATAATTTTGTCTTCATCCATGATAACAGAAAGTATCTTGCTTATTTAAAGTGTAGCTTGAGATACGACTTACATTGTGTCTAAATAGAGAAGTATTTAATTGAAATGTAAAAAGCGATGTATGGTCGAAGATTCGATAAATTCGTCTGTAGATTATCAAAGAAGAGAGAAGAACTACATAGAAATTGTTATGCGATCATTCAAACCTATCATCTTCGGTAGTCTCTCCTGTATTTGTCTGATTCTAGCTGCGTTAGAAATTGTAGCTGGAATATTCTTTATCGTTTCACTAACATTTTTTCTACTCACCATCGTCACAATTGTAACCGAACAGAAGAATACTAGGAAGCTAAAATTAGATTAATTTTGCTTTTCTATTTGCTTGTATTCTTTGCTGATAGAATAAGGCTTTTATTTATGAACTTGATAAAATGTTGTTCATAAAGCAGTTTTGTGCAATTTGGCTTGAGAAGAATGAAATGTCAGAGATGTGGTTTATATACGAACCAATTAAGTCAACAGAAGTACTTTTGTAAAAAGTGCGGATTGCTATTTTATTTCCTTATTCCAAATAGTCCACCAAGAGTCTTCAAAATGAATCTTCTCGCATCTGAAAGTGATAATCAATGACATTTCTACTCATCTAACCTCGAAACATCAATTCCTGCTTGTTTTAGATGATGTGCATCATGCCACCAAATCGAAAAGAATCCTACAAATTCTTTGTTATCCTGTGGGTATTTTTCTATAATCTCTTCATAAACTTCAAACAGTTTTTGCCTTATTTTATTGAATTTTTCAATAGCCTCAGTTAAATTTAATTCTCTAGTTTCTTCGAAGAACTGTTGGTTTTTTGCTTCACCATCCTCTTCATAGAAAGCATAGAATTGTACATTCTTCCTCATTTCCTCTGAAAATTTGATAAATTCATCATCCCAACCAGATAAATGAAGAAGAAGATCTCTTTTTCCCCACCCATTTGGTAGTTTCACATCATTTTCAAGGCTGTTCAACATTTCAGTTGTTGTTTTGAGCTTGTCAGTCCATCTAACAGCTGTTTTTAGTATTTTATCCATATGGTTTTTTGGGTTATACCTTTATGACTTTTTTTCATAGTGTATGACAGCTGTTTTACTTTTGTTTTTATATGAAACTGTGTATAATAATTGTGGAGAACACTAATTTATGCCTAGAAGATTAACTCATATAGTAGGAGGTTTTGTTTTATCCATTCCTCTTGTCGGCGTTTCCTATTGGGGTTTTTCGGAAGATTTTGATTATCTACAGCTAACGTTGATACTAGCGATTTCAGTAGTTTGTGCTTTTGTTGGTTCTATTCTACCAGATGTGATTGAAAGACCAACTAATCCTGATCACAGAAAATTCTTCCATTCATGGTTTATGTTATCAGCATTTTTTATAGCTTCTTTTGTAACGTGTTTTGTATTAATTCCTCTATATGACACCAAAATCTATGTTTATCTTATCTTTGCTTTTCTATTGGGATATCTAAGTCATCTTCTTCTAGATGCAACAACAAAAAAAGGATTGAAAGGAAATGATAGGTCCTTTTAGAGACCTAAAACTGAATTTGGGATATTGGACATTACTACTATACTAGCTACAAAAATGACACAGCCTATTATCCCACAAATTAATGCTGTAGTATTGTATTTATTTTTACCTTCAGTCTTTCTTGAAGATAGAGCGGTAAATATTCCAATAATGGTAATTGGCAAAAAGAAGACCAATGCATTAAGGATCATGTTAATAGCAGTAACCTTCAAAGCTGCTTTAGATTCCATTTTATTTTCATGATCTATTTCATTCTTTTCTACAATATTAATCCATTCAGGATCATAGAAGTTTTCTTTAACATCTAATCTTCTTGGTTTCCACCACGAAAACTTCTCAATCCCATCTTTGGTTACTTTGACTCGTCTAGATTTGATAAAGAATCCTGCTATTACATTGATTATCCACTCATAACCTCCAATATAGTTTATCTTCTCCCAGAGAAGTAGCACACCCTGCCATAAAGCAAAATTCACCACTATTATCAAGAACACCCAAGGTCCCCAAAGATTTTTATCAGCAAGGGCACCACTTGAAGTAATCATGGTCGTACAACCAGTTGGTGTTGGAACACATGGAAAACTTGCTAGTATCCATCGAGGGATAACATCAAGAAACTGAAAAGAATAAACTGACAAGGCAACAAATCCAAGTCTTCTGAAATATTTCGTTCGATTTGCAAATTCTTCTCCTTTTCCTCTAAACTCAACCAATCTAATAACAAGAAACACAGCAATTAATTGTGTTCCTAATGTAAAAATATACGTTGGAAGCCAAGCTGTCAAAGAGGCAATGCTCCATGCATTTAGAAATAATTCGAAGAGATCTTGTTTTCCATTTGCTACCATAAATAACATCCCGCCTAAACCACCTAGTACCATTGCTGTTGCAACAGCCATACCTATTTTCAACTCCTTCCAAAACGGTTTTTCTTGAACCAATAATATACCGATAACATTACCTACTAAAGCTGTTGCGAGATAAGGTAAGAGAGGTTCAGGTCTTCCAAGAAATGGGAGCAAAAATATCTTAATAAAGAATTCAGAGACTGAATAATCGACTGGATTATAAACCGGATTATGAATCATACTTTGAATAGTACCGTACTCCTGAACAGTAGTAATTCCTCCATAAGTCATAGGTGTATTATAAACTAGAAAAGTGATAACGACTACACCTATTGCTAGACCTACATTGATGAGTATATTGCGTTTCACTTTTTCTATTCCACCATTTATAGATAGTAAGCCGCCTAATAATCCAGTTATAATATTTGCATAAGCTATAGCGTGAATAGTTTCAGCGATAAAGGATCTATATAGATATTTCATCGGGTCGATTGTATTACCTGCAACTACTTGTCCCAACATACCACCATACCCACCAATAGATTCGATGAAAAATGCAAATAGCAGAAGTAAGAATCCTAATAACAATTGCTTCATCACTACTTTACCTACAGAATCACCTCTTTTCAAGGCCTTATACATTGAAATCATATTTCCTATAGAACTAATCAGAAGGAAGAAACCACACCAACTTGCTATAAATAAAATAAGAAGCATAAGAATAGCGTAAATAATTGGTAGTTGACTAAAGAAGTCAGCTTGAAGAGGGTCTGTTGCCCAAGAATAATCAAGCACTCTCATTACTTCGTGAAGAAGCAACATTAACCAAATTGCGAAACCGCGAAGAAAGTCCACACTTGCAAAACGACGCATAATAGAGAGAGGTGTTTTGATGTTTAAATAAATCTTTCTCCAGATACTGAACCATCTAAGGAAAAAGGTAATAAAACCCTAGTTCTAAATCATGTTGGAATTGTAGATGACTGACACTTCAAATGAAAAAGAGGTTCAAAAACAAATTCTGAAGAATCCTTTAATGTGGAAATTCAAATTTTATGGCTTCTTTAAGAATCTAAGATTTTTTGAACCCTATTTGATTATCATGCTCTACGATTATCTTGCAAAATCTCCATCGGGATCACAATTTATTCTGTTTCAAATAGGTTTGATTTTTCTTGTACAAGAAGTTCTTACTTATACATTAGAAATCCCTTCTGGTATCTTAGCAGATAAGTTTGGTAAGAAGAATGAGTTGCTTTTTTGCTTCTTATTTTACATAGTTTCCTTTGTTCTGTATTTTATCGGATTGAGTTTACCCGTTAATTTCTTTTTCATTATCTTTCTTGCTGCGGGAATGTATGGATTAGGTGAGGCTTTCAGATCTGGAACCCATAAAGCTATGATCTTAACTTGGTTGGATAAAAAAGACTATCAAAAACACAAGACTTTCGTTTATGGAAGAACAAGATCATGGTCGCTGATTGGTTCCACACTGAATGGAGTTCTATCAATTTTGCTTATCCTTTTTGTTCCTAATGCTCAATGGGTCTTTCTTATTGCTATTATCCCCTATATTCTAGATTTCATTCTCATAGCATCATATCCAAAGTATATGAATGATCATGTACCTAATGAGACTTCATTCTGGAAAGAAATAGGTAAAGGATTCAAAGGTATGGTAGTTGCTTTCAAAGATAGAAAACTTCGGAAAGGAATATTCTCTTCCTCAAGTTACGATGCAGTGTACAAAAGTTTGAAAGATTATATCCAACCCATCATCAAAGTGTACATACTAGTGGTTATTGCAAATATAGGATTCTCTCCAGAAAATGTGAATCTAACTGAAGATGATTTCATAAAAGTAATCTTAGGGATTATGTATACTTGTTTCTATGTGATATCTTCTTACTCTGCTAGAAATGCTTACAAAGTTAAATCTTGGTTGAGAGGTGCAAAAAATGGAATGGACATACTCTTCTATTCGTTTGCAGCAGTACTTCTTCTCAATGCTATTTTTATTTGGGTTAATCTACCTATAGTTGTTATTTTCTTGTATCTTCTAATCTATGTATTTCAAAATATTAGAAGACCATTAGCCGTTGATTATCTAGGTGAAACTATCAAAAAGGAACAGAGAACAACCATGTTAAGTGTTGAAGCGCAAATCAAGTCAATTCTTGTATTTATCTTTGCGCCACTTTTTGGTCTTATAGCAGATTTCTCAATTCCTTTTCTATTTCTAGGATTAGCAGTAATAATTGTTATTTACAATTTTCTAGTTCTACAAGGAGATGGAAGGTTAAATAGAAAAAAGAAAGAAAGTGAAAATTCTACTTGAGTTAACAAAAATAATTACTTTTGTTTAGTTGTTCAATATTTTAGTCTTTACTTGTTAGAAGATAAATGTTTTATATATCCACGATGTTTTTAATTTATCAGAAGGATTCTGACTTTAGGTGAATATTTGTGAAAGAAACTTTAATTGTATATGGAACAAGGTATGGTGCAACAGTAGAAACATGTGCAGTAATACAGAAAATTCTTGAGAAAGATTACAATCAGCATGTAGAAATATGGAATTTAGAAAACTGGCACGCATGTCCTGATCTCAACGATTATGAAAATATCGTAATTGGAAGTGGAATTAAATATGGGGAATGGACAGAAAACGCTAGGAAATATCTAGGAAAAGATTTTGGAACTAAGAAAGTTGCTGTTTTTATATCTTCACTTTATGCTGGTGAAGACGAACATCACGAACATGCTTATGAAAAATTCTTAGTGAATGTTTTAGAGGAATACCCCAATCTAAAAACCGTAGCAAAAGCAGCTTTTGGCGGTAGAATTCCTAAAAAAGAACTCCCTAACATTGCTCCAGGAAGTTTGCTAGTCAGATTACCTGAGAATCAATATGATAATAGAAATTGGGATCTCATTGAAGAATGGGCTCATAAATTAGGGAAACTCTTCAATGAGGATTAAAGTAAGATTTTAGTCTTACTTAACCCTTAACAATTCAATTTTCTCAAACTCTTCATTGTGGATTAATATTCTAACACCTTCACAAGTATCCAAAGGTTCGCCCCATTGTTTATAATCTTCTAAGGGGAAACAACCAATAGTGAGTAGTTCTATTAATCCTCCGTGACTAATGACTAATGCTGATTCGTTTTCATCCAACAACTTAGCAATATCCATTACAAACGTTGCCATTTTATCAACATAATCAGCTGTTTTCCCTCCTTGTTTAACAACCTCATTATATTGGTCAAAGTTCATCCCCCAAGTTACTTCACCCTCAATTTTTTCTGGCGTCGCGCTAATTTCTTCCCTTATCTGGTCAACAGCATAACCCATAGCAACAGCTGTTTCTATAGCTCTAGGAGCATTGCTTGAGATAACTAAATTATATGATCCTAAGGTACTCCCTATTTTTCTTGCTTTTTCTACACCTTCTTGAATCAGATGTGGTGAGGATTTAACTCTTGTAGAATGTCTTCGAAATTCTAAAATTTTCATTAGAACTATTTTCTTATGTCCGAATAAAATAGTTTGTGTCAGAACAATCAAGAAACGTTTGAGCAAAATTGTTATTAATTAAGAAGGACTTCCTATATTTGACTAAAATGAGTTTCTTCAAATCCAAAGCTTTTATCATATCTGCATCTGTAATTATTATTGTTTCAATAGTTGTTCCAACGATAATCATCACTTTAAACAATAGAACAGCTGGAGATACCATACCTCCAACTATTCAATTTGTTAATCCTAAAGAGTGGGATATTCTATCAGGAGAAGTAATAATTAATTGTACAGCTGAAGATACAGGGTCAGATAATTCAGCTGTTCAACGTATAGAGCTTTATCTTAATGAAACGCTTATCTCAAATTCAGTTCCACATCAAATAGACACAGTTCCTTATTCTGATGGTCCTTACACTCTAAAAGCCATAGCCTATGATCTGGAGAATTTAACATCAGAAATAACAATAAATATTTTCATAGACAATTTCATCAACCCCGTACCAACTGATTACTTCAAACTATTGGGTTACAATGTCTTTGAGAGTGGTGCAAACTCAGAGTGGATGGATGTAGTTAAAAAAGAGAATGCAGATATCATTGTTTTTGTTGAAACAGGTACCTGGGATGACAGTGGTAACTCTAGATTGAACAGATTTCTTAACCAATTCAATGGATATTTCTTTGAAGAAGCTCCTTACGAAGGCTATACAACTCAAGCAGTGTCTTATTCAACTACAGGAGAAGCAATATTCAGTAGATACCCCATATTGGATTTCATCCAGCTCAATGATGTAACATTAGATGATAATTCAACCTATTACCCAACTCATGATTTTATACATGCAGTAATCAATGTAACAGGTGTTGAAGTCAATGTAATTGGGTTTCATTTGAAATGTTGTTCAGGGGATACAGAAGAATGGAGAAGGGAAAGAGAGCAAGAAGGTATTATCAATTATATGGATGACTTAGGTGATGTTCCCATAATATACGCTGGAGACATAAATTCACTATCGCCAGTAGATATTGGTGATTTAGCAGGTCTTCCTGGAGCTGATTATGGTTATGGACCCATTACTATGTTACTCGACCCTGAGGATCCAATTTATGGGAACTATTCTTCCACAGTTCACAATTTTACTGATGTTTTCAGAGCACTTCATCCTGATGACCCTGGTTATACACTTAACGTTCCAACAATCTTATCGAGAATAGACTTTATTTTTGTTAATCAACACTTCGAAGACTCTTTCTTAAGTAGTAATGTTGGAACTAACACCGAAAGTGATAATCTCGGTTCAGATCACTATTCTGTTGATGCAGTTTTTCAGATAGCTAATATTTCTTCCCCATATCCACTTTTATCAGTACAAAATACTAATCAAAACGTTGATACATATAAGAAAGAAGAATTAAGTAAAACCCCACCAGAAATCAGAAAAATTTCATTGGCAACACTAGTAGTTTTTCCCGAACAGAGAAGTGTTAAAATTCATTTTTAAGAACATATACTTTCTTAAAAGCTATTTTTTTCCATAACATCTATATAGTTGTTTGCTGTTTTTATTAGTTGGGAAAGCATTAATGTCCTTAAATAAGAAGCCGAAACAAGACATTTCGGACACCATATTATACTGTTCTACATTGATTAGTGATACTTTAATTCGCATGGCGGACCTTACAACTTTGTCTCTTCTTTATCATCCAGGAATGGAGGATAGAGTCGAGAAAATGGAACATCTTTATCAAAACGTAGTCAATTTTGTTGATGATATTACTTCAACAATCTATCAACCAATAGATAGTTTTGAGATATCGATTAATCAATATGATCCAATTTTTACACACTTAAAACAAGTTGCTAAACTGAAAGCTGAACTAGTCTCATTACTCTCCCAAGAACACATAAAGATGAAATTGCAGACTCTTGAGTATTTCTATAATCTCAACAAATCTATTCTTGAATGTATTAATGTATTCAGCTTTCTTGTACATGCAAATTCATCAGAAATACAATCATATGATAAAACAAAAATTACAAACATAGAGATTGGTGCTCACAAGATCTATAGAATGCTACTTCAAGAACTTCCAGCTGAAAAAACTGATTGGAAACAGATTTTCATTTTTTACTTAGTCGCTGAGAAAATGAATTCAATAGTCTTTCATTGTTGTGAAGCATGCAAGAAGATC
>CAZPXJ010000020.1:0-29991 GCA_964590855.1 uncultured archaeon | reverse complement strand
CCAATTTTTGTTTCGTGACCTCTTTTAGTAAAAACTAACACTCCCGCACCAACTAAATCCTGGCACACTCTGACACATCGACCGCAATTAATACAAATATTATAATCACGATCAAAGAATGGATCATAACGCTCAAGAGGTATATCCTTGTAAAGGGTTGGAAATCTAATATTTTCGAAACCTATTTTTTCTCCCACAATTCTTAATTCACAATCATCTCTATTAGGACAAGTTTGGCATCCAGTTATGTGACCTGATTTTTGAAGACCACAATTTTTCTCATTGCAAGATGATGCCATACTACAAACAAGACAAGAATTAGGGTGTTCTGTCATAATTAGCTCGTATATCGCCCTTCTAAGTTTATTTATTTCTTCAGAATTTGTTATAATATTCATGCCTTTCTTAGCAGGGGTTGTACAAGCAGTTGTGTATCCTCTCATGCCCTCAACCTGTACTAAGCATAACCGGCAAGCTCCAAAGGGAGCTAGATATTTAAGATCACAGAGAGTAGGGATGTATACATCATTCTCTCTCGCTAACTCTAAGATAGTTTTACCTTCCTCAAATTCAAATTTCTTACCATCTATAACTATCATGCTTCTTCACCAACCTTATCAACTTTTATTATCGCATCCGTTGGACAGTTTTCATAACAGAGGCCACATTTGATGCAAATGCTCGTATCTATAAAGTGAGGTTCTTTTTTCTCTCCAGTTATCGCATCTACAGGACAATTTCTTTTACATCTTTGACAACCAATGCATGCATCTTCGATAACTTGATAGTTAATCAATTCTTTACACACTTTTGCTAAACATCGTTTTTCGTCAATATGGGCTAAAAATTCTTCTCTGAAATATCTCAAAGTAGAAATTACTGGATTTGGTGCGGTTTTACCTAAATTACACAAACTCCCATCCACGACAGTGTGAGCTAATTCTTCAAGTATGTCCAAATCTTCAAGTGTTGCTTTACCTTCAGTTATCTTTGTACAAATATCAAGTAGCTGTTTTGTACCTACTCTGCAAGGCACACATTTACCACAAGATTCCGATTGAGTGAATTTAAGAAAATATTTAGCTAAATCAACAATACAAGTATCTTCATCAACAACTACCATTCCACCAGAACCCATGATTGAGTCAGCTTCTTTAAATGATTCAAAATCGACAGGTAAATCGAGTAATTCTTTAGGAAGGCACCCTCCAGAGGGACCTCCAGTTTGAACAGCTTTAAACTCTTTATCATCTAGAACTCCGCCACCGAGTTCATAAATTATCTCTCTCAATTTTGTTCCCATAGGAACCTCGATAAGACCAGAGTTTTTTATTTTACCAGTAAGGGAAAAGATAGCTGTTCCAGGAGAAGATTCTGTACCTATTTTTCTGAATTCTTCATAACCATTTTTCAAAATCCATGATACAAAAGCCCATGTTTTCACGTTGTTAATATTTGTAGGTTTTCCCCATAAACCATGTTCTGCAGGAAATGGGGGTTTAGATACAGGCATACCTCTTTTTCCCTCGATAGAAGCAATAAGTGCAGTTTCCTCCCCACAAACAAATGCACCAGCACCTTCTTTTACATGAACATCAAAAGAAAAACCACTTCCAAGAATGTTATCTCCCAAAAAACCTTGAGAACGAGCAGTTTCAAGTGCTTTTCTAAATCTTTGTACTGCTAGCGGATATTCTGCCCTAACATAGATGAATCCCTTTGAAGCACCAATTGCATAAGCGCCTATTATCATTCCCTCTAACACACTATGTGGATCTGCTTCTAAGATACTTCTATCCATAAATGCTCCAGGATCTCCTTCATCAGCATTACAAATAACATATTTTTCATCGCCTTGAGATTTATAACAAAATTCCCATTTTAGACCTGTAGGAAATCCTGCACCGCCTCTTCCTCTAAGTCCCGATTTTTTTACAATATCTATAACTTCTTCTGGAGATAATTTGAGAGCTTTTGCGAGACCACTATAACCTCCCGCATCTATATATTCTTGAATTTTTTCAGGATTGATTTGACCACATCGAGATAGAATTAGACGTTGTTGTTTTTTATAAAATAATATGTCATGATATCTCTCGATTTTTTTATGAGTAGTTGGATCTTCATAAAATAATTTTTCAACAGGTTTATGATTCACAAGATGGGATTCTACTATAATTGGAACATCTTCAAGAGTAACCTTAACGTAAAGTGTATCTTCAGGTAAAACAGATACTACTGGACCTTGTGCACAAAAACCATGACACCCCGTGAAGGTAACTTCCACATCTTTAATATTGGCTTTTTTTATTTCTTCTTCAAATCTATCTCTTATCAAATCAGATTTAGATGAGAGACAACCTGTTCCTTCACAAATAAGAATTTTTCTTCCTTTATTGTTTGAGTCAGATTTCAACTTTTTTCCTCCTCTTGTAGATATTTAGTAAGTATTTTCTTCAATTTAGCAGAAGTAATGCTACCAAACACCTCATCATCAATAACCATTACAGGAGCTAATGCACAACAACCTAAACAAAACACTTCTTCAAAGCTGAATAAACCATCTTCTGTTGTTTCTCCCACTTTGATATTTAGCTCTGTTTCAATTTTTTCCTTAAGAGAGTTGCTTCCTCTAACATGGCAAGCAGTTCCCATACATATTCTAATTATATGTTTACCAGGTCGTATAAACTTGAATTGAGAATAGAAAGTAGCAACACCATAGATCCAATGTTCTGTTACATCTAGCTGTGTTGCTATATAAGCAAGAACAGTTTCAGGTAGATAAGCTAGTAAATCTTGAGTCTCTTGAAGAATTTGAATAAGATTACTCTTATCTTTATTTGCTGAAGTAATGATTTGATCTAATTGTTGTTTTGTTCTATCATCTAATTTGAAATTAGAGTCTATTTTATTTTGTTTAGTAATTGAACTCATCCAATGTCCTCTTAATAGGTTTAAACTAGCTCAAATCTTAATAATTCGCTATTTTGCTAGTTTGTCATCCGGTTTATACGCGCTCTTCTATTATGTATTTAAATATCTATTTCTATAGTCATATAAATAAGAAAACGTAACAATAAAAATCGTATTAAGATGATTTGGAAACTTTCTAAAAAATAAGTATCTCATTCTTTTAGATTCAATCAAAAATGAGTTTAATAATTATTTTTTCCCAAATATCTTGAAATTTAGCTAAGAATTTTTGAAACATAGTCTTTAACAATCATCATAGCCTTGCAGTCATCACTATTATAGGTGATAGCTCGTTCCAAGGATTGTCTATCATTATGTAAATACCAATTATCAAAAAGAATAATGCTTGTTGCTCCATCTACCATTGGCTCCAACCATTCAAAACCCAACCAGTTAGCAACCTCTTTCAAAGTATAAGTATAGACAGGAACTATGATCTTCTTCTTGAAGATTGGAAAAAGGTCAATAGAGTTTTTCAGGAGTCTGTTTACCTTACTTAGGTTGAAATCATATTTCTTAGCCAGGTTGATGAAGTATTGAGGTTCAGCAAGAGACCAATGATAGAGAACATAGTCATCACCTAAGCTCTCGATATAGTCCATAAACTTAGAAAACATCTCTTTCTCTTTCTTAGGGGTTTCAGCAATGAAATTCTTGTAATAGTATTGTTTTCCTTCCCTTACAAAACAGCCTATAATCCACACAAAATTATGATGTGACGAGCCTTCTAAATCGACAAAAAGCTCAAATTTCTTCTTAGGAAAGGTTATTTTTCCCCTGATTCTTTCCCTTTTATCCATCAATGACTGAGCTTGAAGCAGAAAATACTCTTTTTCTTTATGGTTAATATTTTCTAGAAGGAAGGAATCTTCTGAAGCTTGAGCTAAATCAGGAACATCTAGAATATTTTGATCTATCAGTTGTTTCTTAATTCTCTTACCAATCCCACTTATCAGAGTTAAATCTAATTTCTCTTCAGCAAGTTTCTTACAATATTTTCTCCACTCACATACTCTACAATTTCGTGTATAGTTTGGTGTTATTTTAATCTCGTTTTTGAGAATCTTCTCGATTTTTTCTAAATCAGTTAACAACTCATCCTCATACTCAACAACATCAAAAGTAAGAATATCGTCTTTTCTTTGAATATGGAATTGTTCCACCTTATTCTTCAGAATCATTGAGAGAATGAGTGAGTCAAAAACACCTTCCATAATCAAAGGTTTTCTTATATGTTTGACATTTCTTAGAAATGTAGGTATATATGAATACGGTCCAAGGTTACTACTTTTATCTACCCTCATCAATCTATCAATCTTTGTTGAATATTTATCAGCATATAGCCAAACTTGATTTATGGGAGATTCACCTCTTTCCATTTTTTTAGTTGATTTCATTGAATTTGTGATAATATCTTCCTTATTTGGTGATTCTTTAGCAGATTTATGCTTATATCTCCCTAAAATTGGATGAATGTCTCTTTCTTGATCAGGACCATACTTGTTTAATTGAACTAGCATCTGGCACTTATAGAATAGACGGATATCGTAGTTGCTAATGAGCATTAAGTTAAAGATTTGAAAGCTATCAAAAAAGTTTTGGAAGTCACTAAAAAGTCAAGATTATAGATTTCTGAGCATATGATCTATCCCTGGTTCTGTTCCTTGGTGTATCATGAATCCTCGTGGGCTCTCTCTTTTTGTAATTTCCCCTGCTATATTAGTAAGCATAAGTTCTCTAACCTCTTTTATATTTCTGGTATGCCCCAGAGTCCAAATAAGTTTAGTATAAGCAGCTGATGGTAACATGTTCTCCCCCTCAATAACTCCTCGCGACAGCATATCTCTACCAGTTTCATAGACTCTAAGTTGTGCAAAACCAAAGAGAGGTTCTACAACCATTATAATTGGTATCTCTTCCTCTTGACATCTTTCTAGTGCAGGATATATATCTGTAGCAACATGAGCTAGTCCTGTTCCAATTATCACGACACCATGGTAATCTAAATCTACCATAGAATCTAATAAGTCAGGATTCATTCCAGGATAGAAATACAACATTCCAACTCTTTCGTCAGCTTTTGCATCCAAGTAAAAGTCTTCAATGGGAGATCTTGGTTTGATATCATCCTTCAACCAGGTTACTCCGCCGTCATCTATTTTTCCTAAAGGAATATCACTTAGGGTTCTAAAAGTATCTCTTCTAGCTGAGTGCATTTTCCTACATCTTGTAGATCTATGAATTAGATTGTAACTATCACTAGGAGTACCATGCATACAAATTGTAACTTCTGCAAAATTCTCATAGCCTGCTAATTTAGCAGCATATAGTATATTTCTAGGGCCATCAGAGGATGGACGATCAGAACTCCTTTGACTCCCCACCAGCACTACTGGAATAGGTAGATTTCTGAGGAAATATGATAAAGCACAACCAGTTACACACATTGTATCAGTTCCGTGTCCAATTACTATTCCATCTGCTCCAGACTCTATTTCTTTTGCAATTGCTTCAGCTGTTTTTACCCAATATTTTGGTTTAAAGTTTTCACTTAGTATTTGATACAGAGTTTTAGGAGTTAAATTTACAGTTGAAATCAATTCAGGAACAGCTGAAAACAATTCATCTGGAGTGAATGCAGGTAGTACCGCTCCGGTCCGATAATCAAGTCTAGAGGCAACAGTTCCTCCAGTACCTAACAAAGTAACATTGGGAAATTCATCTCTAAATTTAACATCGACATGTGGTAGCTCATAATGACCTTTTAGATAACCAACTTCTTTGACAGTTGTTTGCTCATCAACCAATATTCCAAGATTATAACCAGTATCTACCTTGATTGTAATATAATGATCGTCAGTATGTTGACTTCGAGGAAGAAGTAAACCTTCATAATGAGCATCACCTTTCTTTACTTCGACTCTACTCCAAGTACGTATTTTGTCTTTTATGAGTCTTTCACGTAAAGCCCCTCTATATCCTTCTGGTTCAGTATTTTGATTGTTGTCAGTCATTAGATTACCTCCTTTAGAATCGAGTTAATTTTATTCGTAATCCGTTCTCCTCTAACAGAGAAGTTACATTCTTGTAAAACTTGAAAAACAATTTTTGGGATATTTCTATGCTTATCTTCTAAAGAAACAAACCTTTCCTTACCAAAGAGATCTAACTTATTGACAATGATTGAGTCTAAATTCTCTGAAGTAATTGCTCTGAAACTAATTTTGTTTAAGAGATCATCATTGCAGATATTATAATCTTCTATCACATGTGGTAAAGCAAGATCCAGCTGTTCTGGAATGATTATTTCGTTTGACAATAAGTCTACAAGTTTATCTAATATTTCATCACTTATCTCGATATTTTTTCTTCGGTACTCTCTAGGTAAATCTATAAGTAATTTGAATACTAGATGTGCATCCAGATCTAACTCATCGACTATTTTGTAGAATTTGTCAAGTTTCTCGTCTCTTACTAATAAATCAACATGTTGTTGATCAAACTGAAATCTTTCATTCAAATCGACAAAAACTTCCCAAGGTTTTCTACCAATCGCTTCAACTATTTCTTGGATCCTCTCTAAAGATATCACTACGGGAGGGGTATCGGTATCAGGATATATCCTATCTTTTCCATGAATAACCCTTAAAAATTCAGAATTTCCATCATAGACATATCTTCTTGTTTCTTGAGGAACACCTTGAAGTGCCATCTTAATTCGCTCAACTACCTTCTTCATTGCATGCATTGCACTTTTTTCTGAACCAGCAATAACAATTAAGCAATCTGAATCCTTAAGGTTAGTAATTTGGGAGATTTTTTCGAAAACTTCACTGTTTATTGGTAAATTACATTTATAGGTTGAACGTTTCCTTACGGCATTCTCTGTAAGTTCATCACTGTGAAAGTGGTGTTCTCTTGGAATTCCTGTAATTAGCATGCTTTTTTCGAATATTTCTTCTCCGAAATCTTTGTTAGGTTGAACCTCCTTTCCCAGGAGACCTTTCATTTTCGGAAAGATAGAAGCAAAATATTTCTTCTCATCATCAAACAAATGGCTTATATCAACATAAGTATGTTCGAAATCTTCTTCTGTTATCCCTCGTTTTAACATCTCATCTTTTATCTCAATAAGAGTGTGCTGACGTACAACTTCATGACGGCACATGATGTCAAAGTGATCAAGATTTTGAACTCCTTTAATTTCTACTCTATCTCCCCCAGTTATACTGATATTTACATCCTGTCTAGCAGCACCCATTCCTCGTCTTCCAATCTTACTTATTCGAAGAACTCTACCTATTTGCTTTGCTGTCTCGATTAATTCTTCAGGGGTACCGACATCCAAATATTCAGTTATTACTTCTGTTAAAGGCATACCCAAGCGATCAAGATTGAAATAGACAGTTCTATTTGAAGTATCCTCCCAATTAACTCTTCTAGCCGCATCTTCTTCAATGTGAACGTTTGATATTCTAACTTTTTTACCATTAACTGGAACCCATCCATCTCGTGCTGAGATAAAAGTACGTTGGAAACCGGTAGTGATTGAACCATCTAGATATTGTTTTCGATTTACAACAACTTCTTCAGCATATGCAGAGCAGTTGAAATAAGCAGAAAGTATAATTCCTTTTTCGATAGCTTCCATGTCTGGAAAGAATGGAGGTGTCTCATCCATTTCATACGTACATGTATTTCTCTCATTAGCTAGATAAATAACTTTGTACCCTTTCTCAAATTCAACTAGCATACCAGGATCAAAATCTCCCATTTCTCCTAATACTGGTCTAAAGAATCTGTAAAAACTATATTCCATATTTTCTGGATCATCTTCAAGTATTGGAGGACAATTACAAAATAATTTCCTTTTAGAGCGTATCTGGTGATGAACTTCCAAACCCGCATGAAATCCAATTTCCTTGAAATCTAGATTTTTTGGGTCAATCATTTGAACTAAAATGAAAAAAATTCAACAGCGTTAAAAGGTTTCGTTATTATGCACTACCTGAAGAATTAACACTTAACATAATAAAATGCATTTAAACCTTGTAAATCTGAAAAAAAACTTATTTTGAGACAGAATTAATACCAAGTAGTTATCGGGAAACAACAATAATATTATAAGCAATAAAAGTAAGAGGTTTGTTAGGAAGCAATATGACTAGCTACAAATATACATTTAAGATTCTGTTACTCGGAGATGGTGCCGTTGGAAAAACCAGTCTTGTTCAAAGGTTTATTCATAACAAATTTCAAGCAGGATATTTGATGACAATAGGTATGGAACCATACTCACGCTTTGAAACAATTAAAGACACCAGAGTATGTTTGCAATTATGGGATATTGCTGGTCAAGATCGTTTTGCCTCAATGCGTCAGATTTTCTTCAAAGGAAGCTTAGGAGCTCTAGTTACATATGATATCACCCGTAGACAATCATTCGAAAATCTCCAAACGTGGATTAAAGAAGCTCAAACAGAAAGTCCAAGAATAATGTTAATGCTCGTAGGGAACAAGAATGACTTAGATGATTTACGAGATGTTTCTACAGAAGAAGGTCAGAAATTTGCTGAAGAATCTGGATGTATGGGGTTTATCGAAACTTCAGCCAAAAATGGAACCAATGTTGCAGATGCTTTTCTTGCAATGGGTGAACAAATACTAACAAGCATTGAAACAAGAGACTAAGTATATATTCTCCTCTTTTGCTATTTTTGTTTTACTCTGCAAGTTGTTGCCGAATCCTTCTAGAACTTATTATAATTCCAGTTTCATCATAAACAAATGGAATTACTAAAATTAGGAGCTGATCCAAATGCCCTAATACACGTAGTTTATTAATATCGACAGCTGTAGGATATGTTTCTTCAGTTACAACAATTCCTTCTGCATCTTCAGCTGTTAGAGCGAACCCATATCTATCCTCAATTTTAACAATTTCAAAATTGCCAAAAGCCCTAGATTTCAGATACGTTTCGAGTTCTTTTTTTCTAACTTCGTAAGATTGCATCAATTCAAGGTTTGGGTCACTTCTCCTCAAACTCTTAGCAAATTCATCTGTTGTCAAACCTACCCTAACAAGTGAACCAAAACTTCTTGCAGCTTCCAGAAGTGCTTTATGACCAGGATGAAGATGATCAAAAGTTCCGCCCATAATCACTTCGTCTACCCATGGCATCTTATCACTTCGACATCTAAAAGGGATAACTACTCTGCTTTAAACCTTCCTAAGTTTAGAAAAATAAAGTGGTGCCCCGAGCAGGATTTGAACCTGCCTCTATGGAGCCACAATCCACAATTCTACCAATAAACTATCGGGGCAATTACTCATCTCTTATTTGTAAGTTTTAAAAATTTTTTTACATGGTTGAAGTTTTTAATAGTTATACTTTTGAATAGTTATATTTCTGTAATGTTAATGAGTACAGGAAAGATAATTGTACAACTTCACAACTTCAGCAGTATTAATCACTGTAGAGAATTTGTAAAAATAGCTCTAAATTTGGGAGCTAGAGATATTATTTTATCAAAAGCAACAGGAACAGCTGCTACTACTGGGGTTCCAATTGCACAAAAGTTAGCTCATTCTCAACAAGCAAATCTTCTCTATCTACAAGATATAGATGACGCTATAGAATTAGTACACCCTGATGAAATCTATCTTTTTATAAAGAGACCCTTCTCAAAGGAGGTTTTCAATGTTCAAGAAATCGTGAGATCATACAATGATGGAGCTATTATTCTTCTTATCTTTGGAGGTTCAGAACCGGGTCTCACTAAACAAGAATTAGAGAAAGGAAAATCAGTTTATTTTGATAAATTAAATGAGTTAGGATGTTTAGGAGAAATAACATTGTCATTATATCTTCTCCGAAGTCAGATTGAAGAAGAGATGAAATAAGAAAATGAGTGGTCTCAATTTCAAGAAAGGTTTTTAATTCAATTAACTTTAATACTATAATATAAAATTAAAATATTCGACAGGGTGAAATCTTGAATAAGAAATATATATCTATGGTAACCCTATTTATTTTTTTACTAGTAATCCCTGTTATATCAAATGCTGATTTACCAACTGGGATTATAAAGTATGCAGATGAAATTATTCCGGATGCAGAATATCAGTGGGAAGTAACAACTCTTGAAACAGGAGGAGCAATCATTGAACTCTTTCCTACAGACATACATATAGGAAATGCTCAATTAGCTGAAGGCGATGATATTAAGTTAGTGGTACTTGAAGATCCTGATGAAACCTCAGACATATGGTATGAAATCTTTGTAAATGAGGACAAAGTATCTACACCTGATGACATTTGGATCGGTTATTTAGAGAACTATGGTTTATACAATTTATTTATCTCACCTGTTACATATACAAACAATTCTGGAACTTATAACTTGTATGAACAAATGGAAGAGGAACTGGAAGAAGCAGATGCAACATATGTAGAAATAACAGGATTTTTCAGTTACCAAATCGAATATCTAGTCCAATATTCGATAAGAGGAGATATTTTCAAGTCTATATATTCAGAAGAAGTGTATTATACTGATGGCGATGGTGTATTAGAAGCTTCAATTATTTATGAAACAACATTTAACACACAAACTGGCGTATTAGAAAGTAGTAGGATAGATTTTGATTATTCTAGCAGTATGTATGGTTATGATAAAACTGCTTTTTTGCTCTTTCTAATAGAGAGTAAAAGTAGTGGAATTCCATTTAACTGGATGTTTAGTTTTCTGAGTATTTGTATAATGGCAGCAATAGTAACGCTAATTCATAGAAAAAGGAGATAAAAATAGCTATCTTCTTGATTTATTTTTCTTAAGGCTAAATGATTTCAGCTTCAGCTTCTTCAAACATAAGTCTAGTGAGATCAGCAAAAGCCTTTTCTGCATTGGTTCCATTTTTAGCAGAAGTAAAAAGGTACTCTGTGTTTGTGTAGGTTTGTATGAGCTTCATCATATCTTCTTCAGTAATCTCTGTTTCTTTCAAATCACATTTGTTTGCAAGAAAGATAATTGGTCTATCGCCAACTTCTTTTCTAAAAGAATCAACCCACGAAGATAAGTTTTCGTAAGATTGCTTATTAGAAGCATCACAAACGGCTAACGCGCCTTTACTCCCAAAGAAGTATTTGCTTCTAATCTGTCGAAAAACTTCCTGTCCCCCTATATCCCAAATAGCTAAAGTAACATTGTTAGCAAGATACTCTAGTTCTTTCTTCATTATTGTTGTACCCAGAGTAATTTTATATGACGGATCGAACATATTTGTAACGAATCTTCTAACTAGAGAAGTCTTTCCAACTCTGGCATCTCCAATCAGAACGATCTTGTTGGTAATATAGTTTTTAGACACAGCAATCACTTTTTGTAATACATTGTTCAGTTGTGCTAATATTGGTTTCTATGTCGACAATCTAAAATCTTACTCAAAAAACATTACAGAACCATAACCTACAACTTGATCTATGTTTCCCCCTGGAACATCACCAGATGTGGCATAATTTAGTATCTTACCATTTACACGATTTGTTTGTTTTGCTGCTTCAATAGTTGCAGCAATAGGTCCATAACCGCACATTGAGACATTTAATTTGAGTTTGATATCATACATCGCTTTTGCATCCATTTTCGCAATTGCATCAAGAACCTGATTGTCTTTGGTTTTTGCTGAATCACGGTTTTCGAAATGTGTAAAGTCACTACTAGCTATAACAACCACATTTCTATCCTTGACAATCTTAGCTAACATGTCTCCTAGAAGTAAACTTGAGTCATAACTCTGGTTCATCATAGCTATTGGAACAAGTTGGAAAGGTTCTTTCAAAATGTACTGGAGAAAGGGGAGTTGAACTTCTATAGAATGTTCTTGAATATGTGAAGAGTCATTTCTTCGGACCTGACTATTGAGTTCTATTAGTTCCTCTATCAATTCATGATTAATAGGGATTGAACCTAGTGGGGTCTCCCATTCTGTGACTTTGTCTGGAACACCTATATCTGCACCTAAACCAGTATGATTTGGACCAAATATGATTACTGTATCAGGAGCTTTGTATTTACTCATTTCAAGATAACTACTTGCAGCTACTGGACCACTGTACATATATCCCGCATGCGGTACTAGAAAATATGGTATAGAAGTTTCTGGAAATTCTACACCAGTAGGTAGTGTTTCTGGACCAAGATGGCTATTGAAACTGTCTTCAATTGATTCTATTAGCTGTTTTTCTCGTCCATCATAAAATCGTCCAGCATAAGAAGCTCGGCGTTTCATGAGATACTTTATCATTGGAGATAAAAAAGATATCTCCAAATATTAAAGAATCTGATACTCAAACTGCATGTTATTGAGTAGATTAACATACTCTCGACCACTTTCAGTTATTAGTGCTGTGCCATTAATCTGTTTAATCCTTAATACTCTTTCATGTTCTTCTCTGGTTTTTACTAAATACTCTTGAATCGAGCTGAGGATTAACATAAGTGTATGAGAATCAGTGAACTCTGGGAGAATCTCAATATTATTTACATATTCAATTGTGTCAGCCTTTTTAATATGCAACGCAGCAATTGGTTCCCCATTCATTAAGATAATCTCTCCAAATTCTGTAGGCATGGTTCTTGAAAAAAGTGACCTAAGTCTAAAACGTTTGAGGAGATAATTTCTGTACAAGGTAAGTACAGGATCATTTCTAGAAAGGTAAGTGAGGTTAACTTCTTCAGAGTCAAGCTCTTCCTCTTTTTGAAAGATATATCCAATTATTTTCTTCTCGACTTCTTTTGTTGTAAACTTAACCTCTGTATCATCCTCGAAATATTTTCCCGAACGAACTCCTTTAGAAGCAATAAGATCCTTCAGATATACTTCTAGCTGAGTGTTTGACAGACCTGTGAGGTTAGCTAGTTGTCTTATGCTTAAAGGTAAATTAGTGGAAAAAATACGATAGAGTATCTCTAACCAAGCCTCTCTCTGAGTCTCCACGGATTTTGTTGGTAGATTGGCAAGGAACTTAGAGGTTAGTTCCCATACAACTTGTTTAGAAACTGATTTAGTTTGAACAATTTCATGGGCGAGTTCTAATCTTTGAAGTGCCGATAATAAAACTCGGTTAGATAGATTTAACGAAGATTTTAGTTGGGAAAAATTTATACGCTCTTTCTGCTTGATCAACTTTAGTACTCTTTCCTCAAGAACTCCATAATGCCTTGAAGGGCTCAATTTTGCAAAGAATGAATAATCTGAAGAAGAAATATTTCCTCTGAAAAATGCACCATACTTCCCAGTAACAATTTGTTTATTGATTATCATCTCATTAACCATAGAATCTTTTTTCGAGGAAATGCGTGACAATAACGAATTCAAAGGTAGAGGAATTCCAAGAGAAGATAGTCCACTAATAATTCCCTTCTTACTTACGAAACTATACTTTGGACTAAGAAACTGTAGATCAAGGAGTAAGCGAAAAACATCTCTGACGAAGAATAGCTGACTTTCTTCATCGGTTTGAGGTTTAGTTGTGATATGTGATACTAGACCAGATGTTCGCGTTTGATATCCTCTTTTCGAAAGTATGGCTGCAAGTATCTTAGATTGACTCTCTTTTGCTTCAGATTGTAGTTCAGGAAAAACTAGTATCTTCCCCTTGTTTTCTGAATATTCTTGAATTTTATTTCTAATTTCAATTTCATAATTTATGAATTCAGGAGCTTTAACAAGATTGGTGATATGTAAGTTATCTCCATCTATCTTATATTCGAAGGAACAGACGGGTTTACCATTAATCAAAACCAATTCTTCTAACACTTCGTCAAGGTTTAGAAAATCAGCTGAAGACCAATATTCTGCAAGGGGATCAGAAGATGGTAGTATCTCCTTGTCTTTTGTTTTCTTCTGATCGTATTTCTCCAAGAAAGTACCAAGATAATCTAATTCATCGGATGCTAAAAATGCTTCATAACTGGAGTTTTCTATGAAATTACCTCTCACTAATTTCTTGTTCTCATAAAGGTCTATTATACTAGTACTAATTCTACCTCCACTCATGTTTAGAATTTTGATTATCTGAGGAACCGTTATTGGACCAAAACTCTTGATAACTGAATAGATAAGATCAGATGTTGCAGAAGCTTTGCTTAGTTTAGAATCATCGAAGAGCAATCTGCTTGAAAATATTGTCCAGTATGTTCCATCATAGAACATATATATCTGGAAATTTGCACGAAGCTCTGATAATATCTCCATTACTTCTTCTTTTGTTAGTTCAAATTCACCCATGATTTTTTGACGTGTAGATGACCCTTCTTCCTGCAAGAATTCAAGGACGGTTTTTGTCATTGGTTTTTTGTATTGGATTGTATCTTTAGTGTAAATTTTACTGTAAATATGTAGATTATCTCTACCAACATAAGCGAGTTTACCTTCCTTAAATGGTGCATGAACAAGATGTTTGTTCTTAATAAGAGAGTTGACAAGACCCGATGAATAAGTTCTCATTCTTACAAAAATCGATTCGATATCTTGAAACATCATTATGTTGTTAATAATTGAAATAGCATGACTGTAATTCACTCCCTTATATTCACTATCGATATTCTGTTTCTCAACTAGATATTGTGCAAGTTGATCCAATGTAAGTGAATATTTTGTTATAGACATTTTATTTCACCAGAGTATGCGATGGTATGCCATTAATCTTCTCAACTGCTATAGAGTTAATCTCAGTATTTTCAAGATTAGGTATAGTCTCTATAGCATTAATTACATAATTCAATGAACTATCTGCATGAATCCAAGGTGCTAGTATTATATTTTTTATATTCATCCTTTTTTGATTCATATTATCAACATTACATTGAGCAGCGATTTTTTGATCAAGAATTATGATGTAATTTTCATCAGATATCCCAAATTGCTCGTACAGGTTAGTTTTTAGAACGATAGTAGCTAAATCCTTGGGATTCAGCAAGTAATATCGCTCCCTTTCTTCTTTCTTAGAATATTCTACTTTGTTATCGTCTTTTTTCTCCAATATAACTAAGGAGTCATAATTATCTTGTGTGGTATAAAAGAAACGTGTATCATTCTCAACAAACCTTCCCCCTAAAATTCTTTCTTCATCAATTAGTAAAGCTAATACTTCTTTGACTCTAATCTTGGTCATTACTCCTGGGATTACAGCACGTTCTGAGATTTGTTCCTCAGAAACGACTCCTAAACTCCCAATGATGTCAAAAACATATTCTTTTCTTATGGCAGAGATATCTTTGTCAATTTCAGGGAGGAATGAATCTAAGTCCCAATATTCCTGAGGTTCAAAGAGATTATTAATTGATTCTGTTCCAACAAGCATATTTTCTTCCAAAATTCTTACTGCTGCCTTAAATGTAGAAGCAGTTCCTTCCCAATTGTCTAGAAGATTTTGATTATTAGCTATACCTTTCTTGATTCTATTGTAAATCTTGTCTGATTCATCTTTCATCTTACGTCTAATTCTTAAACCACTTTTCTTGTATCTAGCAAATTGAATTGAGTAAAACACGTTATTCTGGCAGATAACATCACGATTCTTTAGAAGTTGATTTAGAAGATAAACAATAACTGAGATCATATTTTCTGGATATCTTGAAATAATTTCTTTGAGATCAATAAAACCGAAGTGATTTATCATCTGTAAAAGATTTTCAGAATTTAGAGCTGGTGTCTGTTTCTTTAACCAAAGATTCTCCATTATATTATAATCTATCAGCCTTCTAGAGAAAACTTTGGTTACAGTGTCTCCACCGATGAGGGTATCCTTAACTAGTTTAAATCCTGTTTTAACTAAAGTATCACGGATGTATTCATTGCTCTTTGAGAGAATTGATTTACTATTAATGTCTTCAACTTGTAGACTGAGTACTCTATGTATTTTTCTAGTATAATTGACAAGTTCTGCAGCTAGTTTCTGTATAAGTATTGAATTATAGACAATTGATTGGTTTATTTTCAAATCATAAACCTGAAGATATTGTCCTCTATGGAGTTTGTATTCAATGGACCCTATCATTTCCCCATCCAGTAAAATTGGGTCAATCTGACCCTCACCGTAAACATCTCTGAGATGCAACCTCATACCAAGTTTTGTGAAAGGATCATCACGAGGTAAAACTACGACTTTTTCTTCTTCGCTTAAGGCTACATTAATTAAATCCGATTTAATTTTCGTAATTTCATTAAATCTTTCTTCAGTCATATAGTAATTGGTTTCTCTTTCAGTTAATTTCTTCTCAATAATTTTCTTACTTTTGAGAAGATTCTTGATAATTTTCTCTGTATCACTATATCTAAGACCCAGAAGATGAGTGAGTTCAACTAAAGAAACCGGTCCTAGTGAGTCTATAGATTTTAACATGATAAATTCTTGACTTTTGTCAATTGAGGGTAGCTTATCTACAGTGACATATCTTTCTGAAATATCATAAACGTTAGGAATAAATTGACGAGGTAGAAAAGTTTCAATTGTAACAGATTTTCTTACTAGATATAAAGTCTTATCTAGTATCATTAAACTCTCTTGAACTATGTCATCATCCAAATCTGTTAATTCCTTAATTTCTCGTTTAGTTAATGGACCATATTTTCTTATAGTAGATATTATCGTCTCTTCAACTTTGGTTAAGTTGAAAGGTTCTCTGTAAACTACATAGTAGTATGGGAACAACTCTCGACTGACATATGCAGGTCTTCTGTGACTAAATCTTCCTTGTATAATTTCGTTTTTCTCAATTAGATCGCGTATCCAGTCTATTTCGTAATCCTGAATTCTAACTGAAAGAGAACTTAAATCTTCAATCGTTCCAAAATTATCGAGAAGTTCTAGGATATTATCTTTTCCAATTAATTTTGCTTTTAGAATATTATCCACTGCGAAAATATAGTGAATAAAGTTTAGTTCTTCAGGTATAAGAATGATGGAATCAGGTTTTCTGTTACTCAGATTTCTGAGAAGTTCTCTATCTTCCAAACGTATATACTGATCCTCAACTGAGGATTCGATTATTCTTCCTTTTAACACACGATTTTGATTCTGAAGTTCAGATAACGCCCGTTGAACTTTTTCCGCCTCAATTTGAAGATATTCCAAAATCTGATGCAAGGTTGAAGGTCCATTGACTTTCAAAAATCTCAGAAGTATTTTTTTCAAACATTCTTCAGGATCAAGTTTCTTTGCCTCTTGAAACAGCTGTTTAGGAATAATTGTTTCGGATAAAGCATACTTGTTTCTAACTCTTCCCCCGTATAGCTCATAGTCTGTTCTTGTAACTTGCATAGATCGTTCAAGTTTTTCTATATGGGTCTGCAACGTACTAATAGGTAAATCTAATTCTTCAGATAATCCATTTAGCGAAATAGGAGACTTCTCTTTGAGAATCTTAATTATCGCCTTATCTGTTTCATTCTCCTCTGCTGTTTTAACGTATAAATTCCAATAAAGCTGAAAATCATTGATTGGAATTGATCTCCTATCACCTTTTGCAACATATATTTCAACGAACTCTCCTGAATTATGTAAAGCTAAGGACCAAGCTTGAATCTGTTTAGGATCTACTACACTTAAGTGATAAATACTGGGGGGAACACTCTCAAGGGTCTTTACTGGAGCAACTGCTTTTATTGCATTTCGCAGATGCTTCATTGAGGAAATTGGTAAATCTTTGTTTTTGTAGCTACGATTATTGAATATTCGGGTAACTAATCCTTCATCAAATAATGTCTCTTTGGTTCCCTCTTTTCCGAAGACTTTTGCTAGTACTTGTTGATGCAATTCTCGCAAGAGTGCACTTCTATCTGAAATCTGAACGATATCTGCAACACCCAACAACACTATCCCATGAGCAAAAGGACTAGGTATATCTGAGAGAGGAGTTATAACATACTCAAATTCCTTTTTCTGCAATTTCTCCAGGACTACTAGAGTATTAGTTAAATCCATATAATCGCGTAATATCTCTCTGTAAGTTTCTTTGATGACACAGAAATCATCCATGTTTCTCAAAGTAGTAAATATCCTTCTAGCATACATAGTTTGTCGAGATACGGGTATAGTTCGATCTCTACTTCTTCTAAGAATCATTAATGACCTATTGGCTACATGTCTAAAACGTGTCAGAAAAAGTTCAGTGTTAATAATGGCATTTCTAAGAATATTCTCAAGGTTATCTACTTTTATCATGTTAGGAATAGTTGATGTATCCACAATCTTGTCTACAGGTAACATCAAAACAAACCCATTATCATTAACAGCTGATCCTACATCTGTGTCAAGCTGTGTTCCTATAGAATAAGCAAATGCTCTGGAGAGAGCATCGTTTACTCTCCTACCAAAATAACCATGAAAGACAAGAATCATTCTCCCTTGTGGATCAATAAAAGATTCTATCAAGAGTTTCTTATCACTAGGAGTTACGTTCAAAAACATCAATTGTTCTTTGACATAATCTACAACAGTTTGAGCGATGATATGATCTACTTGAAATGACCTTTCTATCCATTCAGTAACCGTTTTTTCATCTTCTTTTTGTACTTTTTGAGCAACTGCTTCAATAAACCTACCAATTTGCTGAGATAACTCAAAAGATCTCGGAAGTTCTTCTCCTACCCAGTTTGGGATTGTTGGACGCTTCCCAAAAGCTTCGGAAACAACCACTCTGGAACCTACTGTTCTTTTGAACTGATAGGTGTGACTCCCTAGTACAAAGACATCTCCAGGAGATAATCTTTCAACAAAACCTTCAGATAACTTACCAAGTCTTGTTCTATAAGTTTCTAATTCTACTCTATAATCTGCATTTTCGGGAATTGTACCAAGATTTGTATAAAATGTCAATCTTGACCCTTTCTTCTTCCCAAAAGCATTTTCTATGTGGTCATACCAGATTTTTCTGTAAATCTTTCGTTCTTCAACCTCTAAATTATACCCACCTAAATACTCGAGAACTTTCTGATAATCATCAAAATCCAATGTATGATAATTGTATGACTTTCTTATTAACGAATAAGCTTCATCTACAGTCCACCTTTTCATTAACGATATTCCAACGATAAACTGTGAAAGAACATCAAGACAGTCATGGGGAATCTGAACCTTATCAATCTCTCTACTGTAAGCACTTTTTGTTAAAACCGCACATTCTACAGCATCATCTCTATCTGTAGTTATTAGTCTCCCTTTTGCTATTCGGTCTAATGAGTGTCCACTTCTACCTACTCTCTGCAAATATTTTGCTACTGTTTTAGGTGATCCTATTTGGGCTACCAATTCAACACTACCGATATCAATTCCTAATTCTAATGAGGTTGAAGTAACAGCTGCTAGTAATTCATTATTCTTCAGTTTATCTTCAACATCTAGTCTTATTTCTCTTGATAAACTTGAATGATGTACTGCTATAGATGACGAATATTCATCTCCGAGATATTCCTTTAATTTGAATGCAACATTCTCTGCACCTTTACGAGTGTTAGTGAAAACTATCGACGTTTCATGATCCAGAATTAGGTCTGAAAGCAGTTTGTAAATTCCCTCTTGTATCATGATATAAGGAGTATGAAGAAGATCATTAACTGGACTTTTTACTTCTAAATCTAATTTCCTTTGAGGGGGTAAATTAGCTATATAACAGTCATTTTCTTTTCCTTTCTCATCCATTCCCACAAGAAACCTTGCTATTTCCTCAATTGGAGCCTGTGTAGCTGATAAACCTATACGTGTAACTTGTTTCTCGGTAATTTCCTGTTGTAAGTATTCTAAAAATAGAGACAAGAAAACGCCTCGTTTGTTAGAACTAACCTCATGAATCTCATCTAAGATAATCCACCTTATACTCTTGAGATGAAGAGAAAATTTAGGTGAAGTGAGAATTAAACCTAAACTTTCAGGTGTTGTTATCAGAATGTGAGGAGGTTTCTTGAGCATACTAGTTCTTTCTACTTGAGTTGTATCTCCTGTTCTTACTCCAACACGAATCTTAGGAGTGACCAAATTATTTGAAGCAGCTAGTTCTTGAATACCCTGTAAAGGTTCTTCCAGATTTTTTTGAATGTCATTTCCTAAAGCTTTCAAAGGCGAAATGTAAAGAACATATATCTCATCCTTAAGTGTCCCTTGTTTCGCTTCAATAAACAGTTCGTTTATTGCTGCTAGAAAAGCTGCAAAAGTTTTGCCAGATCCAGTTGAACTAAAAATTAAAGTATTTTTTCGCTCATGAATGGAAGGTATAGCATACAACTGAGGTGGGGTAAAACCTCCAGGAAACTTAGATGTAAACCAATCCCTAATCTCATCAGCTAAGAAGGAATGGATTGAAACTGAAGAAGATGGTTCATCTAAGTAATGGATGGTCATAATGATAATTGTCGACTCAGTTTTTAGTATATATATGGTTTTATTACATAGAAATAGTATTAGAAGAAATTATGTGAATCAGTCTATTACTTCAATTTCTTCGTTTGCTTGTTTCTGTCCCCACTCCATCACAAAAGCTGATTCTCCATCCCTATAATAATGCTTGAACTCCCGTTTAACATAATAACCAAGCTTCTTGTACATCTCAATTGCAGCTATATTGGACACTCTTACTTCCAAATAAATAGTCTCAACATTATTCTCGATGAGCTTCTGCATACCATACTTCATAATTTTTGCACCTAAACCCTTTCGTCTATGTTCTGGAAGAACAGCTATTGAGATAACATGCCCTTTTGCTGAATTTATACCAATAAAAGTTGAGAAGGGTCTTTCAACTCTTGAAAGAAGATATCCGGCAACTTTGCCATCCTCAATTCCCACTGCGCATGCGAAACCGAACTCTGATAATACTCTATAAAAGAAATCAAATGAGTAGTTTTCAGGAAGACAAAGTCTATTTATCTTTATGATATCATTAATATCACCAAGTTCAGCTTGTCTTACTATGGTAGTTGATTCCATTCTACTCTCGGATTGAATTTATTGAACTCTTTTTTCAACTTTTTGTTGAGGCTTTAAATTTATTTCACGAATGTGATAATATTCTTAAAGCTAAACTATGGAATTTTCTTATCAAAATGAACTCTGACAATGATTCAAGCGATTATGCAGGAATATACTTTGAACTTATGAGAAAGTTCAGTTACGCAGGAAGTCTTCTTGAACATTGGATAGAAGTATTTGGCATGGATTATGTGTTCAAATTAATTGACCATCTAAGGATGCCAATGAAATCATTGTGGGTTCAGGTCAATACAAATAAAATTGACTTTGATTCTCTCCTTGAGATTTTTGATGAACAAGAATTTGTAGCTAAGAAACATCAATTATTTGACGACTTTATTGAGGTCGAGTTAGTCAAAAGGGAATTTGATGACAAACTCGAAGAAGATATTCCTATTCTCAAGGTGGATCATGAAGCATCTACGGGTATTGCACTCGGTAAAGATGTTACCACTGCTAACGTGACAAACTATGATGAATTCAAAACTGGTGATAGATTATGTATCCTTGATGGAGCTAGTAATCTTATTGCAAAGGGAATAGCAGAGGTGAACAGTGCAGAAATCCCTAGCCTAACTCAAAGAGTTGTAGTTAGTGTTAAAGAGTCAATAGCTTACACACCACCTCTGACAGAAATGAGAATTTATCGAAGAGGTTTTTTCAATATCTTATCTCCCATCCAAGCAATTGGAGTAAAATCCTTATCCTTAGGACAAAAAGATAATGTAATTGTAATGTCTGCAGATAAAGGAGATGTAGCAAGCTATATCGCAGAATTAACAAAAAACAAAGTTCCAATAACAGTTTTAGCTCAAAACGAGATGCAAGTCAGAGCTATAAGGAAAAACCTCGAACGAGTAAAATCGAAAGCTATTAGAGTCCATAATGCTACATTCCTTAGTTATCTAAAAGAACGTCCCGAAATCAAGTATACTGCAGCATATGTCGAACCTCAGAACTCTAGGACAGCGGTTATTCCTGTTTTCTCATCAAATCTTGGTTATGGTTTATTAAAAAATCTAGCTCATAAACAGAAAAGGATCATTGCTGATCTTTACAGATGCTTACATAAGAAATCTTCCATTGCTTATGTGTCACATTCAATTGATTATTTCGAGAATGAGGAAGTTTTCAAAAGTATAACGGAAAAAGCTTACTACACAACAACAGGTCATTCTGAAGAACTAAGAAAACTGAAAAAGCAAAGTAAGATAAGTGCAAGACAAGTTCCAGAACAATATAGTGAAATTAAATCTCAACTTCAAAAATCAACCATATATTTAGATCCAATAACTACTAATAATTCAGGTGGATTTGTAGCTAATTTTGCTTTAAAAGAGAAAGATAAATAGAATTGCATAAGAAGAAATTTCTCGATTGTTTATTGTAAATGTATATCGAGTTCATTTACTAACCAAATGAATGCTTCTTTGATTCCTTTACCATGTAAAATACTTGTGTCGAAAACAGCAAAAGTGCGATCCTTAAGATCAAGATGTAATCCGAGCATTTGGATAAGCAACGGTGCCTCTACCGCCCCTGGAAGATCCTGTTTATTTGCCATGATCAAAGTTGGAACATTTTCCATATATGGATTGTTGAATACATGTGTTTTTAGAACATCTCTAGCTTCTGGTAATCTTTCTATATCAGCTGCATCTATAACAAAAATCACGGCACTACAACCTGGATAATGAGCTTCCCATAAGAACCTAAAATGAGATTGTCCGGCTACATCAATAGCTGTAATAGTCCAACCTTCAAATTCGAACGATTCTATATTTTGTCCTATGGTTGGAGTAAGATTTTCAGCAAACTTACCAAACCTCATAAACCGGGTTAAGGTAGTCTTTCCTGCTGCATCTAAACCGAGGATTAATATTTTTGCTTTCTGCTCTCGCTTTAGCTTTGCTCTCAACCATGAGGAAAAGGACCCGAACATGCTCATTTGATGCCATTCCGTGTTATTACTTTACTTTTAGGAGTTATTTTATAAGTCTTATCTCTATGGCTTATATATGTTTTATCTGGAGTTAATTTCTTATTAAAGTTTTTCCAGATATGCAAGGGTGTTTTAGTTGTTTTAAACTTCCAAAATCACTTCATATTGATTTCTATCTATTTTGTCGGTATTAAAAAAAAATTCTATTAAATTCGCCAATTTTTCTAAATGGTAAGTTAATCATAGGCATTCATCTCATCTTTTTATTTTCCCTTCTAACTAAATATTTTTAAGATGAAGCTAAGCTTGAATGATGTAGCATTTAAGGCGTTTTGGTGATTTATGATGGCTCTTAGTATAATCGATGAAGAAGATGGAGAAATGGAAATTGTTTCCAAACAAGTAAAGGTTGGTCCTGATCGACTAACTCGTTTTGAGCGAGCTCGAATAGTAGGTGCTCGTGCGTTACAACTTAGTATGGGGGCGCCAATATTGTTAGTTATTGAAGGCGTTGAAAATAAATCACCATTAGTTATTTCAGAAATGGAACTAAGAGCAAAAGTTCTACCTCTTAGTATTAGACGAGAACAACCCAACAAAACCTATCAAGTTATTTCTCTGCAAAGATTAAGAGACATACAAGCCTTAAGAGAAATCTAAAATTGATTCTCCAAAAAGGAAACAAATAAAAATAGGAACTTAAGCAAAAGGATGAGTGACACAAATGGTCAAAATACCGGAAACTATGTTCAAATACTGTCCAAAATGCGGACAACACAAGACTATGAAGGTTAAACAAGAGAAATCTTCCCGAAGAAAGGGTGGAATGACTGCTATGGCTCGAAGAGAAAAACGTACCAGAAGAGGTTACGGAAATCAAGGTAGATTCAGCAAACGTCCTGTCACTCAAACTAAAATGGCCTCAAAGACCTCTAAAAAAGTTGATCTAAGATTGTCTTGTGCTGATTGCGGTAAGAAATGGGTTTTCTCTTATCCAAGAACAAAAAGAGTTGAAATGGTTAAAAAATAAACCATTAGAAAATTTCTTTTTTTTATTTTTATTCTCAATTTTTATCTATTATAGTCTCATATCTAAGCTCACTTCAAAGACCTTAAAAGGATAGCAAAGCCAGTTGGTCTTAATATGCCAATGCTGTATGAAATTGAAGGCAAACAACTGTTCAAAGAGAATAACATACCAACTCCTATGTTTAGAGCTTATGATGGTCCAGAGAGCATCCAAGCTTTTGTTAAGGAGCTTGGTAGTGAAATAATGATGGCTAAAGCTCAGGCTCTTTCAGGTGGAAGAGGAAAAGCTGGACTTATCAAAAAAGTATCAGCTGCTGAAGCGGATGAGTATATACAGAGTATTCTTGGTAGAGATCATAGAGGAAAACCAGTTGAACTAGTAATGCTCGAACAGCCTGTAGAAATAACTAACGAGTTTTATCTTTCTGTTATGGTAGACAATGCAACAGGTCAATATCTCGTTCTAGCAAGCTCACGAGGTGGTGTTGATATAGAAGACGTAGCAGAGAATTATCCAGAGGATATATTCAAAGAGTACTTTTCAGTTTTTGTTGAACCCTTACCCTACATGTTTATGGATTTAGGAAAGAAACTAGGATTTGAAGCTCGCACTTTAACTTCCTTTGCCAATATTATGGCTAATATGATCAAAATGGCTCAAAAAAGAGATTTAACTCTTATTGAAATCAATCCTTTGATACTCACAAAAGATAACCAAATCATCGCAGCTGATTCAAAAGTTGTGATTGATGGTAATGCTGAATATCGTCAACCAGATATAGCAGCGTTACCTTCTCAACGAGCTAGACTCACAGATTTAGAGTATGAAGCCAATCAAGCTGGAATTAGTTATGTTCAACTCGATGGAGAGATAGGTATCATTTCAGGTGGTGCCGGTCTTTCTATGGCTACATGTGATTTGTTGGAATTTTATGGCAGTTCTCCCGCTAACTTCCTTGATGTAGGAGGTGGAGCTGATGAAACCAAAATAGAGAAATCTTTAGAGATATTATCAAGCCATGATATCAAAGGTATTTTTGTCAACTTCTTTGCAGGAATTACTCGCTGTGATGATGTGGCAAATGGTATTATCAATGCTTCCAAGAAATTCGAAATCAAAGTACCTATGGTTATTCGTCTAGTTGGTACAAATGACGATGAAGGAATTCAAATTCTAGAAGACAATGGAATTAATGCTTATGGAAAAATGGAACCAGCAGCAAAACGTATAGTTGAGCTTGTAAAAGGAGGAAACTAAAATGGCTATTCTACTAGACGAAAAAACTAAAGTTATTGTGCAAGGTATAACCGGTAAGCAAGGTACATTTCATGCTCGCTCTATGATTGAATATGGAACCAAGGTTGTAGCTGGTGTTACACCCGGAAAAGGTGGTCAAGAGTACTTAGGAGTACCAGTATTTGACAGCATGAAAGAAGCAGTAGAAGCAACTCAAGCTAACGCATCAGTAATCTTCATTCCTGCAAAATTCACTTATGGAGCTGCACTGGAAGCCATTGATTCTGGTATCGAATTTATGACTGTAATTACTGAAGGTGTCCCAGTATATGATACAGCTAGAATCAAGCAAAGAGCATTAGATAATAATGTGAAAATGTTAGGTCCCAACTGCCCCGGATCCATAACTCCTGGAGCTGCTAAAATAGGCATTATCCCTGGAGAAATATGCGAAAAAGGAGAAGTAGGCATCGTTAGCCGTAGTGGAACACTAACTTATGAAATCATCCAGAATCTAACAATTAACGGTTTGGGTCAATCTTCTTGTATAGGACTAGGTGGAGATCCAGTCAAAGGTATTGGATTTAATGAATGTCTTAGATGGTTTGAAGATGATCCTCAGACTAAACAGATAATATTAGTTGGAGAGATTGGTGGTACTGGAGAACAAGAAGCAGCGGATTTAGTTAAGGCAGAAATTTCCAAACCTGTTTATGGATTTATTGCTGGTCAAACAGCTCCTCCTGGAAAACAAATGGGACATGCTGGAGCAATAGTTCATGGTAAATCTGGAACAGCCAAGGAAAAGATGAGAATACTAAGTGAAGCTGGTATAATAACCGTCAAAACTCCTGGAGAAATTGCAGGAAAAATGAAAGAAAATATGTGAGTTTATTTCTCACATTTTCACTGTTTTTTTACCAGTCTATAGCTGTAAATGATTCTTCGTAAATCAAACCATTTTCATCTGCACCAAATTTATGTTTGATGTCATAAGTAATCTTAATAGTAAGACTAATACTATCATTGAATTCCGCTATATCAAATATCAACGTTCCGCCTATCAAACCGTCGACTTCTGGTTGGTAGAGGGCTTTCCATTTGAATGTACTTAGTGTAGTTCCATTCTGAATTCCTTCTACTTCGAAGCATTTTAAGACATCATTATATGATCCATCATGACTATAGTGGATATTAAAAGCTAAAAACACAATACCTTCAGATGAATAAGTAAGATCATCCAATTGAAGACCGGAGATATCATTGATTCCAGTAGTTGCACCTTCTACTTTTATGCCTTGGTCAATAACTGGTATCAATATAACTAGAAGAAGTATAACGGAAGTGAAAATAATCAGTTTGATTCTTTGCTTTTTAACTGTGAATAGCTCTACAAACCATTTTTTGGTATTATTCCAAGAATGAATGAAAAATTCCTTAGCGCGAATCTTTAAATCTTTCTTCTCTTCGGCTTTTCTTTCCAGCTTCGCAGCTTTTTCTTGTTCCTCTGCAGCTTTTTCTTCATCAGTTTTCTTTTCTGGTGCAAGAATAAGATAAGCACCTAAACCTACAACAATTACAAGAAGGATGTTGCGAACTGCAGGGTTATCTGATAACCATAATCTAAGATAGCCGATTTTTCGAATAATCATTACAGTTTTCCCTCTTACTGCTTCATAAGGTATAAGTGTGTTTGAGGTTCCATAGGAATCAATTCGAGCATTGGTGTAATAGTTATCCCCACTTACTCGATAGAAATATTCATCCCCAACAACTGTTATGTTTACTACTCTATGGATGATAAGCTTACCAGAATCAAAGACATTAGCAGATTCATAAACTATCACGTCACCCATTTCAATTTTCTCTGGTGATGCTTTGCTAATCAAGAACATGTCCCCTTTGTCATAGGTGGGACACATGGATGATTCTGGGCAAGGACCATTCTCAATCACGACAAGTGATAGACCGAATATTCCCCCGAACATCATCTTAAATACAAAAAAGATGATTATTCCGAAAACAAGCAAAGTAATTACTTCTTTAGCATCTATATCTGCAATAAATTTCTTACCATAAGCTTTTATCTTCTGAAAAATATCGCCTTCTTTTTTATCAGACATTAACTGTCTGTCATCGGGGAGATTAAAAAATATTTTCCTTTAAATGTAAACTATTAATAGTCCTTATACGGATAATCATTCATGAAACCTTTACAAAAATTAGCAGGCATAACCAATTTCGGTTTTAACGAAATCCCAATTGTGGGAGAAGAAGCTATTTTATCAATTGAAGGTATGCTTTCAGATCCTGCCTGGGAGGTAAAAAAAGAGAGTGTAGATTTTGACATTCCAAAGAACAAAATCATGATTAGGATTTGGGTCACAAGAGATCCAAATTTGATGGCAGCTCAAGTTACAAAAAAATTTATCAAAGAGATAAAAATCACCTTCCCACATGCAGGAAACTGGAGTGTACAAGTTAACGACAAAAATCTTGAAACTATAATAGAATAGAAAAATGGAAGTATTTTATACAAACTTTTTAATATCTATCATTTACTTGAGGTCTATGAGCTTTGACCGAAACAAGCCACTTATTGAACTATCTCTTGAATACCTGAAAAACTTTGGATCGCTCTCACATGATTTATCACTAATTGAGGGTCCTTCAAAACATGCAATTGACTTTCTAATTATCATAAAAGATCTTTTTGTGGGTGTTTGGGTTCTGGATTGGAAAAGAAGTGTTGGAACAGATAAGATAATTCATATCGAAAGATTGGTTCAACGTTCAAATTTAAGTGGTGGTTTTATCATCGCCAACAATTTCTCACCCAATGCAAGAGACTTAGCAGGACAAACTGATACTCTTGAATTGATAGAAAGAGCAGAAATATTGTATCATACTTAAATCTAATTTTGTTTACTTCCACATATTGGACAGTAGACTGAACTGGAGGGTAATTCTTGACCACATCTTACACAAAACACCATATCACCATGTTGTTTTTGTGAATGCTTAGACATCAATTCAAGAGATCTATGAATCAAATCAATCATCGCCAAATAACTGTTGATAGCTTTGTCTTGATAGTGTTCATCTTCAATTTCTTTAGAATTCAAAATCACTCTAGAAAATCCATACAATTTAGTTGGAATATTCTTGATATTCACTTTGGTTTCCGAAAGAATTTTTGGAGGAGCCCATTCTGGAGTTCCAATAATAACCATATCGAAAAAATTGGGAAGAACCAATAAATCTTCATAACATGCACTTAGTGTAGCATCACTGTTAATGAGAGACACATATTCTTTAGGCTCACCTTCAACATGAATTTCTTTAGATTTTATTGAGAATAGTGCATGATTTTCAGAAATATGCTTCGCATTGTCTACTAACCACAACAAATCAGTAATGGTTTTTCTTCCCTCAGTAAAAATCCTGATGATTAACCTAGTAGGAATTACCTCATGAAGCCGAAATCCATAGTAAATACTAGCCTTTTCAGATTCAGAAAAATAAAGAGCAGGATAAAGAGAATCTCCACTAATGGTTCCCTCATAGATAGCCGTTAAAGACCTAAATATGATGTTAGTGGCAGTATCCATTTGCTTCAATATTAAAAGAACACCAACACATATAAATGATTGTTAATGTTCAATCCTTCACTTATTTCACTATAAATTAGGTTTTGTGGTAAAACTATCGCTACTTTTTTAAGTAATCTTTATGACTCTTGAATCAGTTACTTTCTATTAACAAGGTGAAGTAAAAAATGAAAAAACGAGGAGTTTCTCCAGTAATTGCAACAGTATTACTGATTGCACTTGTAACAGCTGCAGCTGCTATTGTATTTTTAGTTGTCATACCAATGTTACAACCAAATATTGATGCTACTCTCATCGCTACACCCGGCTCATCTGATGCTGGCAGTGGCAATAGAGCAATTGAAATTAATATAAAAGCTCTCGGTGGAGCACTAAATATCACGAGTGTTTCAGTAACGGATGTAACAGGTGTTGAATTACTAGATGCGCCAACTGGATCAAGTGTGATTTACACAGTGATTGAAGAAAATGGTCAATTAACTGTTTATGTTGTGGGTGCATTCAGTATCGGTACTGCGTATGATATTACACTTGAATTTGATGCTATTTCAAAAACAATAAATCATACAGCATAAAAATCTATTTCTTTATTTTTCTACTTTTTTCCATTCTCCCTTATTAGATTCTTAGTTAAAAAGCATAATTTTATTTAGTTCCATCAAATACAGTGATTGAAATGTTTCAAGAACTTAAAACGCCTATCAGTTCAAAAGAGCTTCAAACACTTCTAGCAGAGCTCTACGGAAATCAAGTAACAAATGATATGTTTGTAGATGCTACTTTAGATAATAAAGATGCCAAAATAAGTCTAATTTCGTTTAACGAACAATTTTGTGGATATATTATCTGGTTAATTGAAAAAGAGGTTGAAGAAGATGAAGATAGTGGAAAGAAAACTACCACCATAATTCTAGCAATTGATGAGATAGTAATCAGAGCAAATGACCAGAACAAAGAATTAGCTGAGGAGATAATTAAGGGAATTGATGACATAGTCAAGAAGCATCAATGTTTGATAGTGGAAGTTACTCTACCTAGTCAATCATTTTGGTTAATTCCTGCACTAACTGTTGAGGGAGGATATAGAGTAGCTATTCTTCGTGTAAGCAAAGAATTGGAAAGAAAAACAGAATTTGTAGGTATCTACAATAAGGTTCAGGAGGAACC
>CAZPXJ010000019.1:17603-31249 GCA_964590855.1 uncultured archaeon | reverse complement strand
ACAGAGAAAAATTATAGCACTGCTTTAGGTGATGAAATAATTGAGCTAATAGATAGAACTGCTAACAAACAGTTGCTGTATAGAGAAGTTTTAGATATTCTGGGGGGTCATGATTCTATTATTTTAAAGATAGATGAATTACTTTACACTAATAAAATTCTCAAAATACCTGTGGAAATGGGGAATGTGAAGGATTACGTACTCATCATACCAAAAACAGAAGAAACTGGATGGTTGACAATGGTCTGTCCATGCTTTACTTGTGATAGAATAGACGAATGTGCAGTAAATAATCCAGTTAATCCTGTTTCATGTCGCTTGAACAATGAATGGTTAATTGAAGAAGATCAATCTAATAAAATCCAACCTTTCAGATTTGTAGAATACGATATTTTGGATGATGACGATAATATTCCAATTCCTCTAAAATAGTCATTTACATTTTTATCTTGTGTCAATATTTTTATCTAATAGTTATTTTCACTTATTTTCAAATTACATACCGTGAATAATTTGAGTAACGATTTCTACTACAAAAAGGCTAAGTATGCAGGTTTTCGTTCTCGTGCTTCCTTTAAGCTATTAGAACTCAATGATAAATTCAGATTTTTTAGAAATGGTCAATTTGTTGTTGATCTTGGAGCTGCACCAGGAGGGTGGGCTCAAATTGCTGCCAAGAAAGTAGGAAAAGAGGGAAAGATTTTAGCAATAGATAAAGCCTATATTGAACCTTTCAAAGAGGGTAATGTTATAATTCTTCATCAAGATATTTTCAATAAGCAATTGGGAACCATGATTAACAAGATGTATGGTTCTGCAGATGTCTTGATTTCAGATTGTGCACCAAATATCTCCGGTCAATATGGAAGAGATCACTCGATTCAAACAATGTTAGCAGAAAGAGCTCTTGAGCTGGCACAAGAAATTCTAAAGGATGGAGGAAGTTTTGTCTGTAAACTCTTTCAAGGGAGTGAAACACAAGAGCTTATTAAAGAGACAAAGCAGATGTTTGAATTGGTTAAGTTATACAAACCAAAGGCTTCTCGAAAGAAGAGTTCTGAAATCTATCTTTATGGTTACAACTATCACAGTGAAGAATAAAGCATACTAATGGGGAAACATGATGATAAGTGAGGATTTATGGAAAAAGGTTGAAGAAGGAAAAACTAAATTCATAACGCTTAATGATGCTGAGAGAATCTATGATTCATCTGTTTTCTACAATCCTAGAATGGTTATAAATAGAGATTTGACATTACTTATGCTTGCAACAATATCTTCCTTTGAAAAAAAGCCTTTGGTTTATGTTGATCCACTAGCAGGCACAGGGGTTCGAAGTTTTAGAATCTTAGAAGAGCTATCTCCAGATTTGCTAGAATTACTAGTTATAAGTGATAAGAATCCTAAAGCAGTAGAAATCATAGAGAAAAATGCAAAGAATCTCAAAAGGAAGGATGGAATTAGAATTCAAAGAGCAGATGCTTTTGATATCATGTCTCAGCTGTTAAAAGAGAAGATTTTTCCAGATATAATCGATATAGATCCTTTTGGTTCTCCAATAAATCTTATTGAAACTTCACTGAGATTGCTTGGTAAAAAACAAGGTTATCTTTTTGCGACAGCTACAGACTTACAAGTTCTATGTGGCAGATATTCAGCTGCTTGTTTTAGAATATATAATGCTCATCCAACAAGACATCATTTATGTCATGAAGTTGCATTAAGAATACTATTATACAACGTGCTAGTTAGTGCGGGAAGATTAGGGTTAGCTATTAAACCTATTATTTGTATCAACCATGAACACTTTCTCAGGATAAAATTAAAGGTTCTAGAAAGTAAGTATACTGCAAATAGTCAACATTCAGATCAAGGTTTGGTTCATTTCTGTAAGAGATGTTCGTTTTATCAGATAACAAAGAATAAAGAGATATTTGAATCAGATTTATGTCCAAAATGCGAAACAAGTATGGAAACAGCTGGTCCTCTCTGGTTAGGAGCTCTCTATAATAAGGAATATGTTGCACAAATGCTAGAACAATTGGTGCAATTAGATTTACCTTCCCAAAAACAGATTGAAAAAATACTAACTTTGATTCTAGAAGAAGAAGATTTGCCATTCTTCTATTTTCTACCTTATATTTTAAGACAACTTAGCAAGACGGGAGTATCACGACAACAAGTTATAGATGGTTTAAGAACTGAAGGATTCAAGTCGTCAAGAACAATATTTGACCCTGAAGGCTTAAAGACTGATGCTACTTATTCAGAAATAGTAAATGTAATTGAGAAATATTAACTATCAAAGGTGAATATCATTTCTAAAAAGAAAACAATAATAGCTGGAATAGATGAGGCAGGAAGGGGACCAGTGATAGGTCCAATGGTTTTATGTGCTTATGCAATTGAGAAGGATAAGGAAAAAGAATTACCCCAGATAGGTGTTAAGGATTCCAAAGTATTATCACCAAAAAGAAGAATAGAACTGTATTCAAAGATAGAAAAAATCAGCACTCAAATAACAGTAAAACATCTTTCAGCAGCTGAAATTGATGAAATGAGAAAGAGATATACTCTCAATGAAATCGAACAGAAGATGATGATTAAATTAATTAAAGACATGAAAGTTACTCCTGATGAGATATATATTGATGCAGCAGATGTAAACGCAAGAAGATTTGGAGAAGCTTTCGAACAGAATTTTTCTAAATCTAAGATAGTATCTAAACATCAAGCTGACAAATATTATCCAGTAGTTTCTGCAGCGTCAATAATTGCTAAAGTGCAAAGAGACCAAGTTATAGAAGCATTATCAAAGAAATTAGGCGAAAATATAGGCTCAGGTTATCCTGCTGATCCCATCACAAAACAATTTCTTAGATCATATTATGCAAAAAACAAGAAGTTCCCACCTTTTGTTAGAGAATCTTGGGATACTATCAAGAAATTAAAAAAAGAATTTCCAACAAAGAAATTGTCAGATTTTCTAGATAATTAAGGTTTTAATTCTTGATGAAGAGTTCTTCGTTTCTTGAATATTACAGGAAAGAGAAAACCTGTAACTAAACCTATTGCATGAGCTAAAACGTTGGTATGGACACCAGCTGTAATTGCGAGGAAAATGACACCGATTCCTAGATAAATCCAGAGTTTTTTATCTCTCTCTTCTTGATAGATAATCGTAATATCAGCTCCTAGTAATCCAAACACTCCTCCGCTTGCACCAGCTGAGATGGTAGCAGCACCAAAAGATAGTGAAATCAATCCACCCATCAAACCAGAAATTATGAACACAGTGTAATATTGCCAAGATAGAAGATAGTCTTCAGCTTTTAAACCAAAAATAAGAAGAAATAAACAGTTTGAAACAACGTGTAACCAATCAAAGTGAACAAATATTGAGCTGAACAATTGATAGACATGCCCTTGATAAACATACTCATTAAACTGTCCAACTTTTTTCAGAAGATCTTCTGAGATGTAATAAAACGCATTAAAATCAATAACAGAAGCTTGAACAAGTGTGATTATCCATAAAGTAATGTGAACAACCAAGATTATTACAAGAATATTCCTGGTAGGAAGATTTACTTTCCAGAAAGAATTGAATGAATAGGTTTCTGTTTCTTCAGTCACAGATTTATTTCAGATATAAGAGTTAAAACCTTATTGATTTCTTGTATCTTAATTTTAACAATGTTTTTATTGCAATCAGAAAGGTACTCAATGGAGATTCCTTTGGATATGAGTAATATTCCTATTGCAAGTATTGATGAGAATAGTAACATTAAAGTCCTGAAGCATATTTACTTCGAATGTACACAATGTACAGATTGTTGTCGGCTTAACAATATTCCTGCAACAGAAAAGGATATGGTAGCATTAATGGAAGCAGGAATCCCCATTGATCAAGCTGTTGAAGAAATGAGTCCAATCCTTATTGCGAGTAAAAATCTAGAAAAAGGATTTGTCAAAGCATACTTGCTGAGAAAAAAACCATTTGTGAATGAATGTGCATTTTTACTAGAAGATGGGTTGTGTAGAATTCATCATGTAAAACCAACAGCTTGTTATCTTTACCCTTTTTCTATTAGGAAAGATGATGATAAGTTACTAGCCACGATTCACCCTAAAAATGTCTGTAGGTTTATTGAATTAGATGTAGGTGAAGAAAGATCAAATACTCTTGAGATTGTTGAGAGTCTATTAGCCAAACTTTTCGATAATGATGATACTTCAAAATGCGAAAACTTATGAGACATAATTGACATTTTACCTTCATGAGCTTGTTTAAGACAAATTTCATGAAACTGGTTGAAGCTTATCTGCAAGACAAAGGATTCAGAGTTGAGATGTGTAACATCTACACCAGAAATGTTGATTTTTATGAAAGTTACAAAAGAGTGATTATGTGTGCCTATAAAGATGACTTACTTTTATGCATCCGTGCTAGAAGTGGAGAAGCTTCAGATCCCTTTAAAGGTACAGATGAGCAAATTGAACTTAAGTTACAAGAACCAGCATTGAAATTATTAAGTTGTGTCTTAGCATTGAATTCAGGAATTGATTCTATCTACTGTGATCAGTTTAAGGATATGAAAGCTATTCCCGTTATCATTATGGAGAAGTCTTCTAGAAATCACCCTTTGTATTATTACTTTGATGGAGATACTAGAGAATCAAAAGAGTGGTACAAGAAGAAGAATGTTGTATACTTGCCATGGGACTGGATTAAAGAATTCTGGAATGAAGATTTCGAAATATCTCTTACTGATCAAGGGTATAATGTTAAAGAGCCATTACCATATGAACCTGAACCTCACATCAAACAAGCTATAAGTGAAATAGAAGAAGCAATAGCTTCTAAACGAATAGGTATTCTGAAATCAGTACATCTAGATAAACCCACCTTACCTCCATTAGCATTGACATTAACACAAACAGACCAGATGTTGATATTTGTAGTAGATGAGGTTGATGATGATGTTCATCCCAAACTAATGGATTTTGCAGTATACCATTTTGGAACTAAAACAAAGAAATTTCCCACAACTGTAAGACCAGTTTTCTTTAATATTATCAGCAAGGATTACAATGAAAGTTATCTTCAACCCTATGTACCAAAAGATAACGATTTTGTAACTAATCATTTTGAGGATCCTACAGTTATTAGAACTACAACAAAAGCAATTGAGCTTCTACTGGATGTGGCAACACTTGAAGAAATGTCTTCATTAACTCAATTGAGCCCAATTTCAAGTATGGAACTTTCTTCTCTTCTAATGGAGTCTTCAGGATATTGGTTCTCTAAGGTCTTCAATGAAGCCAAAAAGAGACTCAAAGCATTTTATGTTCCTAAATGTCCTTTCTGTGAGAGTACAACTATCATTCATGAAATACCAGATTATGTTATCTCTCATCTAAGTTTAGACCTGGAATTAAATAAAGAGAATTCTTATATCTCTTTCTGTGATGATAAAAAGGGTGGATGCGGTTTGGGTTTTATAATAGTTAAAGATAAATTCCGAGGAGGAGTTCATGGTTTCTTTGTTGGTGGAGAGCAACAATACTCACATGTACTTGGTAATGCTAAGGTAAAAATTGCAGAATTAGGATTAGAAACTCATTCATTCTCTCATATAAAGGATTAATCAGCTGGAACGAATTTAAAGCCGTATTTTATTAATCCCTCTTTTCCATCTTTTGATAATACTCTTAGAACCATCCTCACTTGCATATCCACTTTTATTTGAGAATAATCGACATCTACTATCTGACCTGTAACTTTTATTCCATCTTCAAGTTCAATAATTCCAATAGCATAAGGTACATTTTCCATCATCTCTTCTGTGGTTTGATTGACTTGAGAGAACTGAAGAATCTTACCTTTCTCAGCTAATTTATATTCTTCAACATTTTCACTTCCACAATTTGGACAATGGTCTGTAAACGGAAAATTCTTAGTAGAGCATTTGACACAATTGATACCTAAACCTAGATATCTTTGTCTCTTTTCTCTCCATATCTTTGGTGGTTCCATTATTGTTTTACCTCCTTTCTAGAAAAGATATTAACATAGGACAAAGCTCCCGTTCCTGAGACATTTTGAGCTAAACCATATTTCACATCATCTACTTGACGTTGACCTGCTTTACCTTCTAATTGTTCAATAATCTCAACTATTTGGGCAATCCCTGTAGCACCAAAAGGATCTCCTCTTGCTTTTAAACCTCCACTGGTATTTACACTAACTTCTGAATTTATTTTAGTTCGACCAGATTCAGTTGCTATACCACCTTCACCTTTTGGGAATAATTGTAAATCTTCTAAAGCAAGAATTTCTCCTACAGGATATGAGTCATGAACTTCTGCAACCTTGATATCTTTTGCAGAAATACCCGCCATAGTATATGCTTTCTTAGCAGCAATTTCAGTAGATTTAAGTGCTGTAAGACTATCTCGATGATGTAATGCTAAATAATCGGAACCCTGACCGATTCCTAAGACCTGAGATAAAGAATCCGATTTAACATTTCTAGCAGCAAAATCTGTTGAAGCTAGTATCAATGCACTACTTCCATCACATTGAGTAGCTGGATCAAATCTTCCTATCGGATCAGAAATCCTTTTGGCTTTTAGGAATCTTTCCAATGGAATTTCCTTTTGAAATTGAGCGTTTTTATTATAAGTTCCATTTTTGTGGTTCTTCTCTGGAACTGCTGCTAGTTGTTCCATAGTTGTATTATATTTCTTCATGTGTGCTTTTGTTAAAATAGCATATAAGCTGGTTAAAGTTGCTCCCATTTCAAATTCCCAAGAATAATCTATAGTAGTTCCTAAAATTTGTTCTATTGTACTGGCTTTGACAAAATCACTAAGATTTTCAACCCCAACAACTGCAACACAATCATACAAACCGCTTTTTATAGCTAAAAATGCTTGTTGAAAAGCTGCTGCACCACTTGCAGTTCCAGCTTCAATTCTTGTAGGGGGAACAGAGAGATTACATTCACGTAAGCATTTTGCTCCTACTGATGATTGAGCGTTTGTGTTAGTAATCAAAGAACCGATGAATAAGCTTTGAATTGCTGACTTATCTAGTTTGGAATTAGTAATAGCTTGTGTTAGTGCTTGAGAAGCAAGAGCATTGGAATCTTTGTGATAATGTTCTCCAAATTTTGTCATACTGTGACCTATAATGAAAACCTCGTTGTTTCCCATATCTATCACCTCAATACTCCTTTGTATCTTGCATAAACACCGTAATCGATGTATTTCTTTCTATTAACATAATAGTCAACATTGTAAGGATAAGATTGCACTTCTTCAATCAAATCTGTAATTAGAAATGAGAAAGCATCACTTCCTGCTCCACTACCATAGGAAGCAACAAACACTCTGTCACCAGGTTTGGAATGATTTAGAATCTGAGCTAAACCAATCATAGATGAAGCTGAATAAGAATTTCCTACATCTTTACACACTAGACTGATCTCAACTTGCTCTTTTGAAAAACCTAACATGCGAGCTGCTGTCAATGGGAATTTAGTATTTGGTTGATGAAATGTTACAAACTTGTAGTCAATAGGTTTTGCACCAAGTTGTTCCATTAGTCTATTTGAAGCAGTAACAACATGTTTGAAGTAAGCTGGAGCACTAGTAAATCTGTTTCCATGTGATGGGTAAATAGCTCCTTCTCTTCTCCAGAAGTCAGGCATATCAGTTGTTATAGAATATGTGCCTTCTAATTCGGCAACTATGCGATTTTTACCTATTAGAAAAGCTGCACTTCCAGCTCCAGCAGTGTGCTCTAACGGATCTCTTGGACGAGCTTGACTGCTATCTGCACCAATCGCTAGACCGTATTTAATCATATCAGATTTAACTAAACCGAAGCACATCTGCATTCCAGCTGTTCCAGCTTTGCAAGCAAATTCTAAATCTGCTGCAGTTAGTGACTCTTCTGCATCAAGAGCAGCTGCAACCAAAGTAGAAGTCGGTTTAACAGCATAAGGGTGAGATTCACTGCCCACATAGATAGCTCCAATGTGCTTGCAGTTTCCTCCCCATCTGTTCACTGCGTTTCTTGCAGATTCAACAGACATGGTTACTACATCCTCATCTGGACCTGGAACCGATTTTGCATTAACCTGAAGTTGTGATATAATTTCTTCAGAATCTTCTTCCCAAACTTTTGCAGTTTCTTCTGTTTTAATCCTATATTTTGGAATGTATGAACCATAGGATACTATTCCGACTTTGCTCATGTTACTACCTTGATGGAATCAATTAATAGATGTAATAGAAATTATACTGAAATTAATTCTGTCTTTAGAACAAATATTAACAACTAATAATTAAGATTTCCTACACCAAGATGAAAGAGAAATTTATTGGTTGTCGTTTCCATTTTCTTGCTTTTTCGGAACTTTAGAAATAACTACTCTTGCTGGTTTGAGTACCATATTATCTAAAATGAACCCCTTACTTACAACTTCAAGAATCTTGTTATCCTTTATTTTTTCATTATCTATAGTGTAAAGAACTTCATGATATTTAGGATCAAAGATTTCATCTTGTGGGTCTATAACCTTGACACCCAAATCATTCAATGATTCTTGTATGTTTTTAAAAACTAGTTTTAGTGCTTCAGTTACAGATTTTATATCGGAATCTTTCGTGGTTTGTAAAAGAGTTCTTTCAATATCTTCGTAGACAGTTAGAAACTTTTGTAGAATGCTTGCTTTATTGCGGTAGTTTGCAAATTCTTGATTTTTGTAAGCACGTTTTTTATAATTTTCAAATTCAGCTTGTACCAGTTGAGCAGTGTTAAGATATTCTTCCTTTAGTTTGTTTTCTTCAGCTAACAAATTTGATAAATTCTGATATTTCTCTACAAGCAAGTTGATTTTGCCTTCTTCAATTAACTTGATGATCTCTGTTTCAATTCTTATTCTTTCTTCTTCTACAGGATCTAATTGTATTTCTTCATCCTGTATAGTATCTTCGAAATCGTCCACATCAATTTCAATAAACTCATCATTTTCGGATGGGTCGCTACCATTCTTTTTCATGAGAAACACCTTATTATTCTATGTTCTGCAGTCCATTTACTGACATTTAAAATCTTCTATTTAACCAAGAATTTCTCAAAGTAAAAGCTAGATGTAAGTAATTTTGAAAAAAGTGAAGATTTAAGTGTTATCTGAGTTTATACGTAATTAAACAACTTTGAGCTGAAATTTATGCATGAAAAAGTAAGTAGAGATTCTTCCAAAAACAAAGAGGAAATCAAAAAACTAATCAAGAAATTACATGATGGAGAGGACCCTAAAGTCGTTAAAGAAGAATTTAGGGAATTAATCAAGGGTTTGACTCAATTTGAAATCTCACAAGCTGAAGAAGAGCTGATCAAAGAGGGAATGCCTGTTGAGGAGATTCATCATATGTGTGATGTTCATCTCTCCGTGCTTCAAGAAACACTAGTTGAAGATATGAACCTTGCACCAGAAGGTCATCCAATTAACATACTAATGCAAGAACATGCAATCCTTTTAGAAAATGTTAACCGACTTCGAGACCTCTATTCAGAGATAAAAAACAACAGCGATTTTGAAGAAATAGCTAAGGAACTTGAAGAAATTGATAACATTGTACATCTGATTAAGAAATCAGAAAACCATTATCTAAGAGAAGAAAATGTTCTGTTTGCTTATGCTGAAAAATATGGACTTACACAACCACCAAAAATTATGTGGATGGAACATGATCGAATCAGAGATGTCGAAAAACAGTTGTTTAAGTTGATGGATGAAAAGAAAAATCTGCACTATGAGGACTTTTTGAAGCAATATCATCAGAATGCTCATGGTCTAGCAGAACTTCTAGCAAGTCACTTTCCCAAAGAGAATAAAGTATTATTTCCAACATCGATGCAGTTATTCACAGAATCCGATTGGACTGATATCCGAAAAGAATTTGATGAAATCGGATATTTTGCTTTAACACCAGATATCGATGATGTATCTAAGGAGAAGCTCAAAGTAGAATCCTCAATTACAGATGATAAAACTGTAAATTTGGGCTCAGGTGCTATAGATTTGAAAATACTTCAGCTAATTTTCAAAACTTTTCCATTTGACATAACTTTTGTAGATAAGGATGATATAGTGAGGTTCTATAGTGAAGGAAAAGATAGGATTTTTGTAAGGACTCCAAGTGTAATTGGAAGACTTGTAGAGAACTGTCATCCAAATAAAAGTGTAGATAGAGTTTTAGCAATAATTGATGGTTTCAAGAAGAACACACTAGATAAAGCAGAATTTTGGTTACAATTGGGAGACAAGTTAGTAATGATTAGATATTTCCCTGTAAGAAATCTAGAAGGCGAATACTTAGGTGTTTTAGAAGTAACCCAAGATATAACTGAAATCAAAAAGATTGAAGGCGAGAAGCGTTTATTGTAACCTTCTCCTCTATTTTGTATTTCTACCATTGGTTTTTTAAAGCTTCAATTTTTATTGTACTTGGCCAGAGCTTATCATAGACCTCTCGGAGTAATGCTATGGCTAGCTGTGATGAGAGTGTGCTCTCTGGCCAATTAATTAAGGTGAATAATATGAAAATAGTTGTTCTCTCTGGATTGCCTTTAAGTGGAAAAACGACCTATGCAAAGATAATAGGACCCAAATATAATATGCCATTATATGAGACTGGTACAGAAGTTTTAGAAGAAGTAACAGGAAGAGGATATGACTTCACTCCTGAAAATATCAAACTTGTAACAGATGAATGTAAGAAAATTTCAGATAGTTTCTTCACTGAAAGACTAATAAAGAAAATAGATAAACTTCCTGAAGATGTACCAGGAACCTTTATTTCAGGAATTCGAGCTGTTTCAGAAGTAGAAATTCTTAGAAAGCATTATGGTGATGATAATGTTTTTGTGATTGCTTTTCATACTTCAATGAAAACTAGATTTAAACGCTTGAATAATCCTGATCGAATTGAAGAGACTAAAGGTGCAAAAGCAAAAGAAGATGCGTTACTTAGAAACTTTGATAACTTCCTTGCGAGAAACAAGAAAGAACTTGGGTATGGCGTAGGAGATGTTATAGCTCTTGCTGAATATGTTATGAGTACTGAAAATGAAATCTGGCCATATGTTTCAATGGAAGTAAATACAGAAAGTTTTGAAACTATTCTTAGAGAAATCTTAAATCTTGATTAACTGAATTAAGATTTAATTCCCATTTCTTTTCATTGTAATAAGAACATGAATAACTTTATTTGTTTTGCAAATAATTTGGTAATATCAAGGTGTAAGAAATGGTTTTCAACCCATATGATACTGAAGATTCCTCTGATGATCCGAAAAAAGCAAAATTGAGAAATCAAGCTCAACAAGACTTTATTGCTCAGTTGCAACAGCGAATAGCTAACCAATCTAATAAGATTGAGGAGTTACAAATTGAGATTTCAAAGCTAAATGAAATTATATCCGTTAAGGGTCAAGAGATTGAAAAATACTCATTGAAGATGCAAGAAGAAAGGGAGTTTTTTGAACTCGACAAAAAATCTAGAAGTGATAGAGAGTATGACTTAACCAAACAGCTTCAACAAAAAGATATTGAGCTAATGAAAGCTCAAGAAGTATCAAGTACTACATCATATCCACCCACTCCAACTTATTCACAAATTGAGGAACTATCTACTGTTCAAGAAGAGAAAACCTCGCAAGTGGATAATTATATTGAGAGTTTGATGGCATATTACAAAAAACCTACGAACGAAGTGTTTGTAAATTCGCTCAGAGATATGATAATTTATTGTAGTACTAAAGGAACGGTTGATCAACAGATTTTAGGTCTACTTCTTAAAGCTAAAAAGCCTTTAACTGAAGAAGAATTGAAACAAAGAATCAATGTTGATCCTCAGCAAATCAGTAGAGCATTGTTCAGATTAGAGCAGAAGATTCATATCAAGAAAGTTGGAAGAGGGTTCACGGTTATCTCCTCTGAATTTGCAGAAATGACAGATATTTCAACTAATTGGGGAGGTTTAACAGTTGAAAGAATTTATGAAAATCTTCTATCAGTTGTATATGTTGAATCCAACCCTGGAGAACTAATGGATTCTTTTATCAAAGCAAGAGACGCTTTAATGGAAATGGGAGCTTTATCCACAGGCAAGAGACATGAAATGAGCCAAATTATTGAGAAACTAAAACGTCACCCAATCACTAGTGAAGAATTAACAAGTAAAATTCAAGAATGGAAGGATGAATGATTACAAAATAATCTTCATACCAAATGGGCCTCTGAAAATAACTTTTTCTTCTTTTTCATTAATTTCTATTAAAAGGTCAACAGAAAATCCATTGATAGATGATTCTTTTGAGATGGTAACTTTTGCTAATCCCTCATAGAACTTTATTTGTCTGCCTGGGCTTACATCATAAGACGAAAAGGTTGTATTCAAGATTAGAGCTATACGTGGAGAGAAATAAGGATTCTTCAGTAGAATGTAAGTATAAACCTCTCCTTCTTTCATATACCTCCCACTATTATACATGTAGAACCAATCTTGGAGAAAAACATTCAATTCACTTATAGGAACATAATCTGTTGTGATTAATCTTTGTAATTCTGATATGTCTGCATAACTTATAACTGGTAGTTCATAAATCCCAAGTTCTTGAAGATCCTTTATACCTTGGTAAATTTCCTCTGTACATCTTTCTTTTATAGAATAATGTAAAATAACTAGTAGCTCAAGAGTGTCTTTTGCTAGTATTTGATCTTTCAAATTGATTGCGAGATAATGTGACTGGAGAAGAATAAGTAATGCAAGTTCGAATTGTTTTCTCTGCAATTGGATATAGCCTATTTGAGTAAGAAGTGCTATTTCGTCTTTGCCATCTATTACTGCTTTTTTATCAATAAGACCACTTTCCATGATAGTTGAAGCTAATATAACAGCTCTTATTAAACCTAGTAAATCAGGTCTATCTTGTCTTTCACATAGAAAAAGGAATTTTTCAGAATAATAACCCTTCAATCTTTCATAATTTTCTGTTATAAGAAAATACACCATTCTCAAAAAATGAAGGTCCATGAAAATATCGGAAACTAGAGAAGGAAAGATAGCTGATATTTCTGTTAATGTGTTCAAATGTCCATCAAGTTTTTCAAAGTCGAGTAAAGTAAATTCAACTATACTAAGCAGATACAATATCCTTGCTTTGAGTCGGATAGATAACTCTTCAATGTAGCTCTGATTTTCTAGTAGTGCAATTCTCAATTCGAGGGATAAATCAGATAAAATGATGTAAGCTTCTTCTAGCTCAAACCTTAAGGATTCAAGATTACCAGTTTCTACTTTCTCAAGATAATTAGGAAATTCAAACTCTATCTCATTCATCATCTTAATTAGCTTATTTTCTTCAGGTAGAGTATGATATTGGGCCGTATCCTGTTTTGGGGATATTTGATCAACTTGTGTGAATTTTTGCAAAACACTGATAGCATGTTCTTGTATCTTTTTAATTCTAGTAACAGGGTCAAACATCTGACGTTTTTCAACAGAATGACGGATTTCATCAGATAAAATCACATCATGAATTTTGTCTAATATATCATTGTGAT
>CAZPXJ010000019.1:0-17593 GCA_964590855.1 uncultured archaeon | reverse complement strand
CTGAGACAAGTGTTTCTCAATAGAAAAATGAAGGACGAACTAATGAGAACTGGTACTTCAACTGATTCGCAGACCTTAACTAGTTTCAAGTCACTCGAAACAACAATCCCATTGATGTCTTGTGCGGCTATAATATTTGATAGATCGTTAAGCTGAGGTGAGGAAAGATTTTCTTCTAAATTCTCTTTAAATTCTCTGATATCTTTTATAGGTATTTTAAGAATCTGAACAGGATCCTTGATTCTTCTTCGTAGATACCATTGAATCTCTTGAAGTATATTGCTAGTTACATATAGTTCTATACCCATATCTGATACAATATTTAGAAAAATTGTAAAATTAGAGGGATTTTTCTCGAAACCACTAATAAAGAAGTTAGTATCTAACACGAATTTATTTGATTGAAGCCTGTTAGAATTCATTTTTTACCCTCATCTTCTTGTTTTTCCTAAGATAGAAGTAAGCAATTGTTGAATAAAAAACTATCTGCAAAATTGAGAGGTTAGCATCGGTTTCATCAACTTCTGTAAAATGAGGTTCGGTCATATTAACTGGTTTGGATTCCAAAAAATAATCATAATAATAGTTATCGTGTGTTTCGATAATAGATAGATCATCATAGTCCTGCAAATAAGAATTATATGTTTCGCTGAAATAAAATGAAAATCCTTCTAACATACCTGTTTGGGAGTAAGCTAACCACCCTCGAGTTTCGAAATCTATATCGGTAACAGCATAACTGGGAATTACTTTTCTGGTATTATTACTCAGATAATCTATTGCACCATACCATAAAAGCTGATGAGTTCCATCGTTGTATTGATATTCTAAATGGAGATCAGCATATTGCATGGTATATAATGTGCTCGTAACACCTGAAAGGAAAAATGCAAAACCATTTATCTCCTCCTCCAACTGATTCCAAATACTCTTTATCAGTTTTATTCCTCCGATGTAACTATCCCAGATTGGTATAACAGCTGGAGGGAGAAATGAGATCCATGAACTATGAACTGGAGTTGATTGGTAATAGGTTTCTGAAGCTTGTTCATAAACGAATAACTGTGTCTCAAAATCCAACCCTTCATTCATAAAAAGATATCTTAAACCTAGTGTTTGGTTAAGTTGATCAAACCAAATTTTCCATTCAGCAAGTCTTTCTTCTGTAGCATTATCTTGGTACAAAACCTCATAATTCGCGGAACTGTTAGAGATGAAGAAACTCTTGTTTGGTTGTGTTGCTGGAGATTGAACTTCGTGATAATTATTTAGAGAAATTATGAAAACACTACTTTTGTTATCATAGACAAAATGAAGAGACAGTGATAACAACAAACCTGAATACTTATCCCAGGTTGCCTTCATTTTTATTGGTGTTTCTAAATCAATATCAAGAGAAACTGAAAACTCGTCATAATCTTGATTATAGACATTTACTGTGAAAGATTCATTCAATATCAAGCTTGTAAATTCTGCCTCATATCTATTGAAATTATTTCCAATGATGAAAGGTAGAAAATCGAAATAGTCCATATTCTTCAGTAAGCTTCCAAAATTTGGTCTAGTAATATTAGTAAAAATTTTGGGTAGATAGATGGTGGATTCTTTTGGTATTTCTGCTTCTAGAACCTTCTGTTCAACTGGATAATAATTGAATCCAATTAAATCTGATAGGAATTCTCCATCAGTTTCAATACTAGAATCCAAAGAACTTCCAAGTTCAAGATAGTTTTCATATGAATAAACAGGAACTTCAACCTTTTCAAAACTATCAGATTCAATGTAGTATATGTCCCTATTCTCAGAGAGACGATTCTTAACTAGAATATTGAATTGACTTCCAGAGAATGAACCATCAATGTCGAATCCCAGATTGGCGAACATTTTATTGAGATTTTCTCCTTGATTTATCTCATAATTTAACAAATACCCCTTATCTTCAAAACTTATTGTTCTAAAATTATCAGGAATATTTGCTGAAATGTGATAAGAATTGAAGAATATTGCAAGGATAAGTAGTAATGATATAACCTTCTTTTTACTTCTCATTTTTATCACCTTTTTTGGCTAAAGCTCTCTGTTTCTTCTTTTCTTCTCTAAATGAAACTGCTATTGCAGGAGGTACGATAAACAATCTGGAAACGAATACATCGACTAATATTCCAATCCCTAACCCTAACCCAAGCTGTTGCATATGTATTGATGATGTGAAGACTAAACTTAGGTAAGTAACAGCCATTATCAAACCTGCAACAGAAATATTATTCATTGTCTGTTTTACTGATTCAACTATTGCTTCACCTGCGTCTTGTTTCTTTACGTAAATATCTTCAAATATACCTAAAAATAAGACATCAAAATCTAACCCTAAAGCAGTCAAGACCGCATATAACATCAACGGTACAATCCAGTATATTTGCCCTCCTAAGAACAATACAGCTATGATACTAAATAGGCCCAAACTTATTCCCAATGACATTAATATGGTAACTAATACCCTCACTGACATTAGGAAATCTCTCAAAAAGAGGAGCAGAAGAAATACAATAGCTAGTGAAGCAAAAACAAAAATCAAATTAAAATCAAGAGAGATTCCAACTTTGGAATCATAGAGAACTGGAGCGAACCCTGTTACATACGTGTTCCATGAAGAGATATCTCTTTCATCAAGTTGAGTTTGTATTGTGTCCCTTACAATTTCGATTTGAACATCTAACTGCTCTTGACCTTCTACATATTGTGATCCAAATATTATGATACCATATCTACTGTCTGCTAAAACAAAATTCTTCATTAGAATTTGTAATTCTTCAACAAGAAACAATGAACTATTTTCCATACTTTCTTGATACGGCGTTCCTAGAGGATGACTTAAACCTGAAACTACGCTAAGATTCGCTTTTTCGCTAACCTCTTCAGTAATAGCAAGAACGTGATTTACTGAATCATAGTTCAAACTTTGGTTTTCTAATAAGAAGGAATCATATTCATTTGTTTGAAATAGAATAATAACTTGACTAATCTGATCCACCCCCATATGTTCATTGATTGCATCCAATCCTTGACGGGAATAATATGTCTGAGGGGCAGTAGATATCTGAGCATAGTCTGTTGGAACAACAAAGAAAACCACAGTACCGACTATAGAAATGATTAATGCAATAACTAGAACTTTCTTTGGATTTTTAACTGATTTTTTCACATGAGTGATAACAGAGAATTTTCTGCGTTTAAACAGTTTAATATTAATTCTCCACTTTGTTAAGATATCCGCGTTAGCTAGAATTAATATTGCTGGAATTAGAGTTAAAGACACAACCATACTTGTAAGAAAACCTATAGTCCCACCTATACCCAACCCAGTTGCAGTTGCAAACCGACTGAGAATCAATGCCCCAAAACCACATGCTAGTGAAACAGAGGAGATGATTATGCTCTTAGAAGTTCGTTTAAGTGTAATTTTCAGAGCATCCATTTTTGTTTTAGAGGTCTTTAGATTCTGTAAGTAATCTCCCATTAGAAACACACAATAGTCCGTTGTGGCTCCGAGAAGACTTACACTAAGAATCATTAAACTTGTGGAACCCAACCCCCCCATACTCGAACCAATGCCTATGAATACTAGACGTGAAACACCAAATGACATTACAAGAACAAAAATCTGTATTAAAGGTAATATTGGTGATCTATAAACTAGCAAAAGAATAATTATAATTGAAATAATAACGATTAGATCTGTTTTCTGTAACTGTTGTTCATAATCTAGCGAAATTTCTACAATAAACAAGTCTATACCTGTAGCATAAATCTCAAGAGGTAGATTTTCTGCTTGTAGCTGAGGTAATATGTCGAGTAATTCAAGATATACCCCTTTTCCTTTCTCATTGAGATGATTCAGTGCTACATTGAATTTGATTATTGTCGCATCAGTCTCCTCAATACTTGATTTGTAGTTAGTATACTGTTTCAAGAAAGTTTCAATAATGTCTTCTCTTATCGGAGGTATTGCCTGTTCTAATTTCAGAATTGGTAAGAGATATTTGTTCTTTGCATCAATAAACCCTTCAATATCTCCATCTGCATATACTTCTTGAATGAAGTTTACATCATCAATTGCATTTGAATTATACAAAAACTCAGAAATTTTCTGATAACCATAAGTGGAATTATCCCAACGACTTTCATTAAAATTCTCGGAAATATATAGGAGTAATTGTTGTTGACGATGATCAGATGTGATTTCTTCAAAGAAACTACTATTATCTCCAATAATGTTTTTTGATAATAACATAACTTCCTCTAGATTGTTGGTAGTTGATGTATTAGCAGCAAGTTCAAAGACATTCGAAAAATGATTATAGAATTCAAAAGCTGAATCCAAGTATCTTGATTCATTATACCCTAGAAGCAAAGTTTCAACATAATTCTTTGTCAGTGTTTTTGCTATGTCAGTTGCGAATTCTATATCACTTGAAGCATTATATTGGACGCTCCATACATTACTAAAATATTCCAATCCTCCCCAAACAAAATGGATTGATGCGAACGACATTTGTGTTGCAAACCATTGTAAGTTTAGTATTGATCTAAGCAAATTGTCTGCATCATCAAAAAGAGATGAATATGGCTTGCTTGGAGATAAATAAGGTCCGATATTGGGATTATGTGAAATATTGTAAACTAATCTTGAGATAACTGAATGAATTTCATCAGTTAGGATACTACCATTTGAATTATAGATTAGAATTTGAAATGAACTATTTACTTCACTGAAAGTTGCTAAAATATCTGTTCCTACTGATGATTCAGAAGGTCTTGATGTGGAAAGGTTTGATCCCTCTTCCTCAACGTAATCCGAAACATTCAGAATTTTATTAATATTAATTGAGACAAGTAAAGACCAAAACAAAAGAACACAAATAGCTAATGTTTTTGGTTTCTTTAATAATCTGTCCCAAAATTTCATACTATCAACAATAGATTATCGGTGCTTTGTATTTATGAATGTTGGTGTTTTCTTGTTTCCTTAAGCAGACCGCAACAATGAGCCGGAACAGGAAGTTTACTGAATATTTCTGGGTTTTTTTTCAGTTTCTACTTTCTTTACCGCGTAGTTTAAAAACATCTGATTTTAGACTTATTTAGATGGGATGAAAGCGTTCATTTACTGAGTGAACCATCTTTCTTTAGACCTCATCTTGAAACCTCTAAGTGAGAAAATGTCAAAGGACAAGAATTCTAAAAAGGAAAAAATAGTTGCTGATGAAAGCATCAAAAATCTTGCTATTTCTGCGGATAAACCTGTTATTATCCTATCTATGGAGTTAATGGCAATTAATCTAAGAGAAAATATAAACCACATGACTGAGCATTATGAATATGTTCAGCATGTAAGAGATAGATTAATGCAAGATATTCAAAACAAGAGACGGGTCTACATTTTAGCTAGTGGAAGAAGTGCTATGATTGGACAAATGTTCCAAACAAGGTTGGAACATTTTGGCGTTGAATGCAGATTCATTACCAATACTCGATCTGTACCAAGATTGAGAGAAGATGACACAATTATAGTGATAAGCGGATCTGGAACTACACCCATTGTTAAAGCTATGTTAGAAACTTATCTCGTGTATAATCCCTTTGTAATTGTGATTACAAGTTACCCTACAAGTGTCATTGGAAGATTAGGTGATGTAACGGTGAAGCTGAAAGGTAGAACTAAATCTGATTTAGAAAGAAGAAGTAAAGGTTTGGATAGTACTTTAGCACCAGAGGGCACAGCATTTGAGCAAGCTTCTTTAGCTTTTCTAGATGGAATAGTAGCTGAGTTAGCAGTTTCTCTACATCGGGACGAAAAAAGTTTGCTGGATGAGCATAATCAAGCTCTCTAATCTTAGCATTATAGAGCATTCCTATAAACTCGTTGTGAGATTATAGTAAAGTTTAATAGAATTTCTTCATAAAGATGACATATACCCACAAGGACAAAGATTTTAAAAATGAAGTTAGAATCTTAACTAATAAACTCTTGGCGGCCAGAAATACATGTCAGGCAAATTAACAATCAAAGATATCTTCAAAGTTGATGGTTCAGGGGTCCCTTACTTAAAATTAGTAATTTACGGGCCCTCACTTTCCGGTAAAACTTCTATGTTGACAGTATATAATGTTTTGAGAAAAGTTGAAGACCCTGAGACAATTTACTCTTCGTTGAAAAAGATTGATGACCCAAGTGGTAGAACAATCTTCTATGATCAGAGTACATTTGAATTACCCAAAGGTCAAGGAGTAAGTTTTCCAAAACTACGTTATCAAGTCTGGACTGTAGCCGGACAAAAGAGACACTATATTCAAAGAAAAGTAGTACTTGAAGGGGCGGATGGTTTAATTTTTATGTTTGACCCTAGCAAAAATATGTGGGAAGATAATGTCGAGAGTTTAACAGAACTTATCTCACTTAAAGGAGATGCATTAGGGAAATCTCTTCCATTTCTAATAGTTTTGAATAAAATCGATTTGCCATTAGAAGAAAGAGTGCCTACTGATAAGTTTCTTGATTTATTAATAGAGAAAAAACTATCTAGCAATAAAGGAGAAGCTTATATGAGAGTTATAGAAACCTCTTGCCTTCAAGCAAGGAATGAATTAATGACTCTTCTAAGAAGTCCAGATATCAAATCAAAATTGGATGAATATGGTAGACTTAAGAAAGGTGCAAGACCTCTAAGTGTTCAAAAAGTAGCTCAACCAATAGAACAACTCACAAGAGAAATTGTAATCAATAGAATAAAATCAGCTAGACCCTAATAGATGAACCAGAATCTTAAAAATGTCATTTTTCTTCTTTGATTTGTGAAATTAGACGAAGCTAGCAAAGTGATTCTTAAACATTTATTCACATCAACAAAAATCGATGTTAAAAAGCTTTCAAGTTTTGTAATAGAAAGGTGTGAAAAACTATTATCCTATTTCGAGTTAGATCTAAATGGTTTCTTAAGTACTTCAGATTTTTCTGACCAGAAGAAAGGGGAGTTAATTCTGCACCTCATTGAACTTGGAGTTGATATAGATTCTATATTTGAGTTCTTGGATTGGAAAGGATTTGAGCTCATTATTACTGCTATTTTTGACAAAATGGGTTATACAGTTCAAATGAATTTCAGATTCAAAGATGAATTTACAAAATATGAGATTGATGTTCTCGCATTCAAGTTTCCTTATCTATTCATTATTGACTGCAAACACTATAAAACTCCAAATTCATCAATCATGAAGAATGCTGCAATTAAACAAAAGGAAAGAACTGAAGTATTACTGGAAATGTTTCCAATATTATACGATAATCTAGTCTCTAAACTTCAACTCCCAATAAAAAGACAAATACTTCTCTATCCGATGATAATTTCTTGGAGAAATCATGAAATTCAGTATCATCAAACAATCCCTATTGTTGCTTATTCACAACTTTCTGGCTTTTTACAAGAAATTGATGAATTTAGGTTTAACCTATTTCATTTATCTCTAGAGTTAGATTAGTTCATCTTGAAATTTTTTAAATCATGACTGCATATCTGAAAAAACTCTTATATTAAAAACTATAATTATCTTCTATAGGAAAAGCTTGAGCTGAATTAAATGGCAGTAGAAACGGATAGTCCCTTTAATATAGTACGCTCTTTAGTGAAGAAGTTTCTAGGTGAAATGAAAGTCATTAGAATAACTTCAGAAGACCAAGCTAAAGCACGAGCTGAAGAAATTAAAAGCAATTCTTTAGCTCCTGGAAAAGCCCAATATTCGGTTTCTGAGGTTGATAATATAATTAGAAATTTCAAAGACAGTTATGTAGGTCTTCTGAGAGATATTCACCTTATGGTTGTAACAGAGAGTACTTCGAAAATTAGACAAGGTATTGAACAGGGATACATAGACGGGAAACTCATAACACAAGAAATGCTTGATGAACTGGAGAAACTTAGACAAGAAGTTATAAAAATTCCTACACTTGAAACCAAAATTCAAGATGATGCTCTAAAAATTGACGAATTAAACGATTTGATAGGGAATCTCAAAGCAGAAACCATTTCATTGCAGAATGAACTAACCGATTTACAATCTATCCTTAAGAGTAAGGATCAAGCAATTGGCGAATTATCTGAGAGAGCAACAACCGTTGGTGTTGATTCAACCATTATTGAAGCAAGAGATCAAGTAATAATGGATAAGGACAGAACAATTCACCAGTTGAGTCTTGAGAAGAACAATCTTCAATCCGAGTTTAACCGAATTAAAATCGAAAGAGATGCTATGAGTAACCATGTTGAAGAAATGGAAACCAGATTAAGATCCATGTCCTCAGATGCTATTTCTAAAGAAGATACTCTTTTTGATGATTTACAGAAACAACTAGATAATGCTCGTCAAACAATCTTCAATCTTAGAAATCAAGTTGCTGAGCATGAAGACACAGTTCGAAATCAAAAAATCGATATTCAACAAAAATCCTCTCAGCTGGACACTCTGAAGAAACAACTTCAAGAAATACAAGATCAAGCTGCAGGCAAAGCTGAAGATACTGAACAAGTAGCCAAATTGAATAAACAACTGAACCAAAAGGATTCGGATATGGAACGACTAGCTGAAACAATGGTTGAGCTACAACAAGATATCAGTGGTAAAGAACAAGAATTACACAGATTGCAAACTCAAGCAGATGAGATGATTCTACAATTTGCTGAAAAAGATGCAGAAATCAGGGAGTTGAAAGATTTAGCTGATAAATCCGTAATCGAAAGAGAGAAGGTTGAAGAACAAATTCTTGAAAAACAAGATTCTATTGAGGATCTAAAAGCAAGACTTGATGAATCTCAAAAAGAACTTGTAACAACCAGAAGCACTCTTGAAACAATGCAAAAACAAGGAACCATTTCTTCAGAAGAAAAGTATGAATATGAGTTGAATATTCAAAGGTTGAAGAAGAAGATTGATACTATAAGCAAATCCTTGAAATCAGTTGAAGCATTCTTGAATACTGATCCAAAATACCGTATTCTTTACTTGTTAAATGATTTCCAACGACCATTAGCTAAGGAAGAACTATCTAAGATGCTCAATGTTCCAGATGAAGTTGCTTCAAAGTATGTGTTTGAACTAGACTACTTTGGTTATATCAAACAGAACATTGAATCAGGGAAAACTTTTATCGAATCAACAGCACTTTTAACTCCTCCTCTATCATATGAAGAGGAAAAAGAAGAAGAAACCTAATGCTATTAGTTTTCTATTCTTTTATTCCTTTTTATTGCAAGTGATTATTATGGTCGAAATCGAAGAAGAAACAGCTGAAGAAAAGAAACTGGTCGAAAGAATTACTAACAGAATTCTAAGCAGTTCTTATATCCAGAATCTAAGATTAAGAATATCAAGTGACAAAAAAGTAGCTGTCTTCGTAGATGGACCTAATTTTTTACGCAAGGTAAAAGGTCGGCAAATTAAACTGGATGATGTTGACGATAGGATAACTGAAATGGGGACTATGGTTGTAAGAAAAGTTTTTTTGAATGAATATGCAACGGACAATTTGATTAAAGCAATTACGAATAGTGGATATGAACCAATAGTTTCATCACATGATATTTATGTTCAAATGTCTGTGGAGATAATTAAAACTATCGAAAAAGGGATTAGACCAGATGTTATCGTAATCGCTTCTAGACACGCTAGAATTTCTCCCATTCTGTTAAAAATTAAAGAGAAAGGAATAGAAACTGTAGTTCTTGGTTTTGAACCAGGCTTTAGTGTAGCCTTGAAAAAGACTGCAGATATTGTCTTTTCAATAGGATAATCAGATTAGGTCGGAGATACTCTCTAACCTGACATGAGTTTCTTTTTGTTCGAAGTTTTTCATCAGATATGTGTCTGCTAATGTTTTTAACTCATCCTTTAAACGATAGAATGCTTTTCGATTAACTGTTCGCTTGGTTATGTATTTTTTTTCTTGGAGTTGTTTCAAGTGATGAGATGCAGAGGTTTTCTGAATACCAAGATTGTTGACAATGTCATCATATGTTATACCTAGATCATAAGCTGTAGATTTCATTGCAATTATAGCAAGAATGAATGTTTGAGTATTATCATTAAGCGTAATTAAGTCAAAAAATTCCTTATTGACATCAATTGAAAGAAAAGCACTCATATCATTTACTAAAGCGATAGATCCCATGTCAAGACCATTGTAAAAACATTGCTCGCATAATCTAGTGCAGATTTTTATTGCATTTAATAAACTTCCACTTGCGTTTTTAGAAACTGCTCTTATAATGTCTTTTGAGAATGGATTTTGAATCTGGTTGTTTTTAGAGAGTTTTAAATTGAGAATTTCGAAGATCTCTTCCTCATTCAGCGGACTTATTTGCTGGCTTGGAATCATGTGCTCTATATAATCATAATCTGTAAATGCTAATTGATTTTTGAGTCGAACCCAACCAGCTTGAGAGAAAATGAATACAATTGGAGTGTATTGGAAATCTCTATCCAGTGCATACCTAAAATCTTCAAAAAACTCTATCAAAAAATCAGCATGATCTATAACTAGCAAAGGTATGGTTTCAGTTTTTATACTTTGACTTCCAAGGAAATTTCTGAAGTTTTGTATGGTTTGAGCTATTGAATATTGGTTATTATTGAATTCTACAAGCTCTAAAGCATCTGCGAAAACAGAGTCTGATAAATCTTCCTCCATTCGCTTAAGATATTGATGTGAAAAATTAACTAAGGAACTAACTCCTGATTGACTTGTTCCGAAAAGTACTCCATCTAGAATGAATGAATCATCCTTCCCTTTGTGTTTTCTTAAGTTTTCATTAAAATTATTATGAACTGATGTAAAATAACGAATGACAGATTTGAAACGTGGTTTTAAGAATTCTTCTTTTTTGAGTTCATCAAAATTTGTCTCAATAAATGGATTAGCTGAGAAACCAAAAGAAACAAAAGGATCTTGAGGTGTGTAAGAAATCTTCTTACCCTCTTCTATTGCTTCTAGTGCAAGTTTCTCGAATTCATCCATAACACTCACAAAATAATATCTAGGTAACATCTGAACTATTCGAATATTTGAACTTTTCGTATATTTCGAATTATTCGAATTGTCGGCAAAAATTGTGAATCGCAAAAAAAACTTATAATAAATCTCTGGACAAAGAAAAAGCCTTATAGGTGTATGTAATTGCACAAATTCAATGAAGCGAGATAATAATGGACTGAAGAAATCAAGACGTTATTTACTTCAAAATTTCTTTATGACAACACGATCATTTTACAATATTTTATTCAACTCAAAAATTGGGGAAATGTTATTCTACCAAAAATTAATGTTTGTCATTTTGTGGGTATTTTCCCCTGTTATTCTGGTTATTCTTCCCCTCGTTGATCTCGTTTCCATGATTTTCCTTCCTGGATTGCATCTGTTCAAACCTCTCTTCAAAGCAGGATGGAAATACGGGTTAATCTCTTCAGTAGGCGTAACTCTTGCCGTTTCTGTGATTACTCAATATGTGTTTTTTGTTTATTCTTATCAATTTCAAGCCTTTGATTTATATCTAGCAGATGAAGATAGAAGATATGTTCAAGTCGAAGTGGAAACAGTAGCTATCGGAGCAACTTACGATCATTATAACAGTTTTACAAGAATTGCAGAGATTGCCGTTGAATTTGCAAATGCAACTGACAGAGTCCCTCAGATCGATCTTTACTTTAAACGATCAACTTTCACGCAAACGTATGATTCGTTATATAATGTTACGGTACTGCCGAATATGCCTTTATACGGTACTCATGGAAAATTGTGGACTTATATAGAACAAAATATAGCAATTGGTACAGCACCAGAACCATTTGCTGATGATCAAGTGATAGTTCTAACAACTCATGATTTTTACAATCATTCAACAATTGATTTGGATACCCCTCTTAGTCTTTATATTCCCGTCTCTTTGGATATTGAAGACTCTCTTACTGATCCGGGAGCTCAAACAGCTGTCAATGTTACTGGCATAATTTTTCTTGATGATTTGCCCAAATATAATGTTCTAGAGTATAAATACGGTATCCCCCTCGAGACAGTTTTGGGACTAACGGATCAAGCTGCTGTAATTTCTTTGTGGCCAATTGCTGCGAATAGATTACACAATATAGCTAAAACTATTGGCTCAGCTGATATAATTGAAAATCTCTTCTACGATGTAACAAAAATTGACGCTTTTAAACTAAATGATGAAATTAACCAGCTCAAAATTTTGGGTACCAAACTGAAAGAATCCTATTTAACTTATGGTAGCTATCTTTCTGTAAGAATTACTTCACCTTTAATTGATTTGATTGAACAATTCCGCAATGAGTATAATCTTTATCAAACATTTATGCTCGCATTTCTTGCACCTATCATAGCACTTACAATTATACTTACGATATATGCTGCAAACTTAGTTAGAAAGAAAAGAGATAGACAATTAACGATACTAGCAGATAGGGGAACGAGTAGAGTAGAAATTGGTTCATATTTGGCATTGGAATCATTTATTGTTGGTACAATTTCACTAGCCATTGGTGTAGCGGGTGGGATTCCCATAGCTTCGCTTCTTACACGAAGCTCAGGATATCTATCTTTCAATAACGACTCTATCCCGTTAAAGATCGAATTGTCTTCTGTATCTGTTGCTGTACTTGGAAGTATAGGTGCGATTATCTTAATCCAGTTATTCAATACAATTACACTTCTACGTAAGAGAGATATAGATGATTATGGGAAGGTAGAGAAGAAATTACCTGCATTTTACAAATATTTTATTGATATAGCACTTGCAATTATTGGAATTGCAGTATGGTATGTATATGAGATGCCAGCACTAGCGGAATTCAAATATAAAACGGCTAGGTATATAGGCATTCCTGCAATTGTATTACTGTTGTTTGGGTTAATCCTTGCTGCTCAAAGACTTCTACCTTTGTTTGCGAAATTACTAATTAAATTGAGCATCAAATTGAGATGGGATATACCTTCTTTGAGTTTAAGAGAAATATTCAGGTATCAAAAAAGCTATTCACGTTCTTCTATTATCCTTTGTCTCTCATTTTCGCTTGTAGTAGCGTCTATAGTTGTACCCTACACGTATCAAGATTTCAATTATGAAGGTGCGCAATATGATCTTGGGTCAGATATACTGATAAGAAATTTCGCAATAGACGACACAATTCTAAGGGATAAAATAGAAAACATGACTCAAATTGAAGCAACTTCTATTGTTCGGTTTGTAAATATCAGGGATCCCCAAGGTGTCGCTACGGTTGTATCCATATTTGCAATAAACCCGGATACGTTTAAACAAGCAGCTTACTTCAGAGATGATTTCAGTGAAGCATCATTAGATAAGATATTAGATGATCTCAGTTATGCTCGTGATGTAAACTCTACATATGTAATTGGACAAGAAGATGAGCTTGATTTATTTGGCTATGAAAAAGGCAGTGAGATGACCATGACATATTGGGCATATAATGAGAGCAATAGAGATTTGTATGGATCACCATTTTTCTACACTGAAGTAACTTTCAAATTTATTGAAACTTATAACGTATGGCCTAATTTCCTCAAATCTTTGACTCTGGACAATGTAAGAACAACATATTTCCATTTTGTTGCCCCAAATAATATCATGGAGTTTCTACAATATAATTATTTGAGTTCCATTAATTATCTTTATGTGAAAGTAAAAGATGGCTATGATATTTCAGATACAGCAGATGAAATTGAACCTCTGGTGGGGGCTAGTATGGTATATAACGTTGAAGGAGAGCTTTTTGTGAAACCAGATAGTCCTAGATCATCAATTTTGTATTCTGCGATCAATTCGACATTGCTCATGTCCTTTGCAATAAATGCCATAATTTTGGGATTATTTGCATCAATTCAACTAATTGACAAAAATAAAGAGCTGGCGACAATGAAAGCTATTGGCATCTCCTCCGGACAACTCAACAAATATTTCATATCAATCTATATGACCATGCTTTCATTCAGTACAATTCTGGGATTGATTGTAGGTTTTATCTCTTCTGTTATGTTAATGTCTATTTTGTCCATTAATCGTAACATGCCTTCATATCATATGAACTTCCCAATAGGGCAAATAGCAATAGTATTAGCAATACTTCTTACTGCTTCAATGGCTGGTGCTCTAATACCTACGATGAGTGTATCTAAATCAGAAGTAGGTACTGAATTAAGACAATCTGCATAGGTGAAACCATGGCATACATAGAAATACGCGATTTGATCAAAGTTTATCAAGCTAAGGAAACATATTACAAGGTTCCCGCTTTACGAGGTATCGAGTTAGAAATAGAGCGAGGAGAGTTTATATCAATTATTGGACCTTCGGGAAGTGGTAAAACAACTCTACTTCTCATTCTATCAGGAATGGCTGAACCTACAGCTGGATTTGTTCGTATAGGTGATGTTAGATTGGATCAACTAAATGAAGAAGCACGTAATGTTTACAGAAGAACAAAGGTTGGAACTTTATGGCAAATTCCGAATAGAAATCTTATCTGGGAAATCAATGTTCAGGAGAATGTTGAAATTCCTCTAAGATTAATGGGCCACCCGAGAGAAGAAAGAATCAAACGAGCTAATGGTCTATTAGAAGAGGTAGGTTTACTTCACAGAGCTGACCATCGTCCTGGACAACTTTCAGGGGGAGAGGTTCAACGAGCTGGACTAGCTTGTGCGTTAGCTCATGAACCTGAATTACTCTTGGCAGATGAACCCACAGGTGAACTTGATTCCAAAACTTCAGGAGAACTATTAAAATTCTTCAAAAGTTTGAATGAATCACATGGAATAACTGCAATAATGGTTACCCATGACTTTGATGTTGCCAAATCAACAGATAGGTTGATTCAAATAGTAAATGGAAGAATATCTGGTTATTCACCCACTAAAGATCTCAAAACAATCCGTGATATGCATGAAGTTTACCTTGACAGATTTGGTTCTGTACAACTTCCTAGACATATAGTTGAAAATTTACAAGTTCAAAGAAGAGTTAACATAGAACATAAGGGTGGTAAAGTCATTCTGTCACAGGAAGAATGAAATACTTGTAGAGAAACCAAATTTAATATCTATGCAAGTTTCTTCAAGTGGAACAAAACTATTAAATAAATCAAGATAATTGCCAAATTAGCAGTGGTTGAAATGAATGAATCCCGACCTCCTAAAAACAAGGTAAAACCTGACAGACAGTTTGATATTGTTGTACTCAAAATGATGTCAGCCTTAGCTATCAGTGTGGCGTTTCTATTCGGAGGTGGAACTATACTCGTTTATGCCGTTACAAGAAAAATAACTGTTGTTGGTTATGAGAATTTAGCTGGTACAGTCTTTGGAATACATCTTGCTGCGTTAATGATTTTCTATTCTTTTGCCTTATTCAGATACATTGTGAGTGATTAAGATGCGTTTGTCACTTCGAAATAAAACCCCCGATACAACTGACTATCTTAGTCTTGACTTTAGAGATAAATTGAAGAGATTAGGTTGGTTCTGTTTGAAGTGGGGTGGGATTATATTATTGATTGAAATAATCATATGGCTATTAGTGGATACCCTAACAAGCTTATGGTTTACCGAGGTAGCTGGTGTGTACTTCTATACTGGAATACCTGCAATTCTTCTGATAATTGGTGGTTGTATGGGGGGATTAAGTCGATACAGTGATCCTCCTAGAATGAGGATTGTAGAGCCTGAAGATCAATCAGTTACTCCTGAGAATTTTCAAATCAGAGTAAGATATGATGAAAAAAGGATAGTGAAAGAAACAATCCAAATTTCTGTGAATGACAAACCTCTTCCTCACAAAATGGTTGAAGGTGAAGGATTTGTAACCATCCCTAAGATTTTCAAAACCCCTCCATCTAAGGCGGTTTCCTTAATAATTTCTGTGATTGGTAAAGACACTAAAAATAAAGATACAAAGGACAAAATAAGAGTTATCTGTGATCCTGAATCAGATGAAGAAGACTATCTTGACTTCTGGGAATTTAAGCGAGAGGATGAGACATATTGGGGAAAAGAAATGGTTTCAGCTCAAAAACATGCTAAAAGAAATCTGACTGCAGGAAAATTAATCTCACTTGCTGTAGTTATGTTTCTAGCAGGATATCTACTCTCGATAATTTATGAAGCAATAATTTATACAATTTACTTGGGAGTACATCCTTTTTTGAAATTCACTTTTCTCTTTTGAAAATTTTGCTTGATTGTTAACATTTTTAATGATTTGTACACCTAACTAAAATGAGAGGTCAATTTGATGCTTAAAAAATCAAGATTATCCATGTATTTACTATTACCATTTCTGTTATTTCTCACGGTTAGTGGATCTTATGTGAGTAACAGTTTAGCTGAAGAAACTACCATGAATTCAAATGATTATAAAAAAATGGCAGACATACTATTTGAACAGGAACCAACAAACCCAACTCAAATCTTACGTTACAGATTGTTAGCAGAAAATCCTAACGTGATTAATGAACAATCAAGTATTAAAAAATCAGTTATTAACTATGTTGAAGAAAATGTTGGTGAGACAAGAACTTTCTATATTATAGAGTCTTTTCTTGTAGCTGAATATAATTATGTTCAACTATCTGCTACCATGTTATCAAAAGGTGATAATTGTTATGTATATGTTTTAGATAATGTAATTAGCGATAATGGCGAATCAAGTGCAACAACTAAAGCTAATCTTTGGAGAAATGAATTTGAAGACAAAATCTATCCTAACGACATTTTATATTTCGGGTCTCCAGATGGTAATCTTGGTGATATAGACACTGATCCTCATGTTACAGTTCTGATTGCTAGTTTTGATGGGGGTGTTGCTGGATACTTCGATATGAGAAATGAAGTGAGTGTGGTAGATTCCAATGAAAGAGAAATGGTATATGTAGATTACTCAACTACTTATGGTGTTTTAGCACATGAATTTCAACATCTAATACATTATAATTATGATGTTAACGAAAGGTGGTGGGTAGATGAAGGGTGTGCTGAATATGCTAAGTATCTTAGCGGATATGACATGCTTAACAACTTGACTGCCTTTGCTCGTGATTACTTCGCAACTCACCCAGATGATAGTTTGCTATATTGGAATTATCTGAGTGAAGGGGGAAGAGATGTAAGGATAGATTACGGTAGCGCATATATGTTTATTTTCTATCTAGCTGAAAAATACGGTGTCGATGCGATAAAAAACCTAGTATCTCAAACTACAGTGGGAGCAGGAAGTGTAGAAGATGCTTTGAGCTCTGTTGGAGTTAATATAGATTTTAACGATCTTTATCTAAATTGGGCTACAGCTTTGTATGTAGATGATACTTCCTTTGGAGGAGGATTGTATGGTTTTGACAACTTAGATATTAATATGGATTATGAGCTCATAACTACATATCCTGCTTCTAAAAATGATAGACTAAACAGATATTATGGGATTTATGCAAGCAGGACAAAGCGAAAAGCGAAGAAAGACGG
>CAZPXJ010000018.1:0-33684 GCA_964590855.1 uncultured archaeon | reverse complement strand
TTGGACTTCGAAAAAGCAGCTATTTATCGAGATAAGATTAAAGAACTTGAGAAAATGGTGAACTCTAAATGAGTCTTTTTTCCGATTTAGAAGTAATACCTGATGAACCTGGAGTTTATCTAATCAAAAATAAGGCTGAGCAAGTAATCTATGTTGGTAAAGCAAAAAGTTTGAAAAATAGAGTAAAACAACATTTTCAGACAACTTCTGATACCAAAGAAGATAGGCTTCAAGAATTAGCACATAGGGTTGATTGGGTTTTAGTTAGGAACGAATCAGAGGCATTGATTTTAGAGAGGAAATTGATAAGACAATTATCTCCTAAACTTAATAGCATGTTGAAGGATGATAAATCAAATCTTCTTGTTCGGATAACAATGGAAGAAAACTTCCCTCAATTATTAATTGTGAGAGAAACAGACCCTCGAGTTAGTAGAAGCGTATACTTTGGTCCTTTTACAAATAATACTATGCTTAGGCAAACTGTTAAACTGGTTCTGAAATTATTCCCAATTTGTGATTGTGGTAAAAACCTTGAAAGAATAAGAGAAAAGGGTACTACAATCAGGTGTATGAGATCTAGATTGGGTAGATGTTTAGCTCCTTGGAAAAATGAAATCCCTTCTGAAGAATATAGAAAAATAGCAAAAAATGTAATATCTTTTCTTAGAGGCGATGTTGCACAATTATTGGATGCTCTTGAGGAAGATATGTGGTCTGCTTCAAAGGAATCGAATTATGAAAAAGCAGCATCAATAAGAGACCTTATACATGCTGTAAGAACAATTCTGAATATTCAGGAAGATCTTAAATCGCAAAGAAAGAACTTTGATGTATTATCGTTCACCAAAGAAGAAGGTGATATCGCATTTTGCAAATTAGAAATTCGAGATTATCGTATCCATAATATTACGAATGATGTATTTCGAAAGGAAGATGGTGAGCTAAATGATTTAGGGGAAGTATTAACCTTTATCTATGGACAAGAAAAATCTAAATTCACAATTTTGTTAGAAGAGGAATTTACAAACCAGTTCGTAAATATAATAAATCTCTCTGTAAAATACCCAACTAACCAAGTTTCCCAACAATTTTGCACAATAGCAAAAAAGAATGCTATAAATGAATTGCGCAAATATAAACGTGATATCCAATATAAAAAAGAGTCAGAGAATGTTCTTAAGGAAATGCAAGAGCAACTACAACTTCCTGATTTACCTATGATTATCCATGGTTATGATATCTCAACTTTGGGGGGCCAACACTCTGTTGGTTCATGTGTTGTATTTCAAAATGGAAAACCCCAAAAGAATCTCTATAGACGTTTTCGTATTAGAAAAACCTATTCAGAACCTAATGATTATGCTATGATGGAAGAAGTGGTTTCCAGGCGTTACAAATCTGAAACACTGAAAGAAGATCCATCTCCTCAATTAATCATTATTGATGGGGGGAAGGGGCAACTCAATATTGCTCTTAAAGTACTTAAGAAACTTGAAATTGATGTACCTACTGTTAGTATTGCAAAGAAAAATGAAGAAATATTCGCTGAATGGTCTGATGATCCTCTCAATATTGAAAAAGATTCAAGTGTACAACGTCTAATTCAAAATATAAGAGACGAATCACATCGTTTTGCAATAAATTATCATAAAAAACTTAGATCTAAGTCTGTAAGGGAATCTGCACTTGAAAGAATAAAGGGAGTAGGTAAAATAAAGGTTTCAAAACTTTTCCAAGAATATAAGACGCTAGACGAAATATCTCGAGCTCCAAAAGAAGATATCATGAAAAAATTGACCGTAAATGAAAATATTGCTAATCAGATATTGACAATGGCAAAGAAAATAATAAACAAGTCTCCCTACGATGACTAATTTTGATGTGTAATTTCAAAAATACTCTAGCCTTACTAGGTAATAGTTTGAGCGCTAATTTGTCGTAGTAAGGAATAGTATATATAGGAAATTGTCTAGTTAGTATTAGTTAAGATTATTCTTAACTCGGTGATTAAATGAAAAGAAAAGAAATAATTACAAGCGGGGTTCTAATTCTTCTATTCTCATTTACCTTCATTACTCCTGCAAATGCAGAGACAACTTGGGGATTTGAGATAGATAAAAACTATGTTTATGAGTTAAATAAACTAACGATATTTGGTACACCTCTTCAGTTTGAATTCAAGGATGAAGCGAGAATGCGTATTGTTTTCAATGACTTCAACGATACTGGCTACTCTTTTAATTTATATAACGATACACATATGTTAGCTGAAACATCAACTGTGTTTTTACCAGTACAGGTAGATAATGAAACAACACTTGTTCTCCCACAAGGATTACCTGTTGCTCTCCCCTTAACTTTGGGAGATATACCTGATTATTTGGAGTATTTTGGAAATGTAGTTGATCAAACAGGGTCTATGATTGTTCTAGATGATATAATGGAAAATATAACCGATTATATGAATATAACATATATGAGCGTCTATTCTGTTTATGATTCTAGTTTCTTGAAAGCAAACCTAGATTTGTACGCTCCAACTGTTAATGCATCAGTGTTAACTGAACTTCTTGGAGAAATGGATGAAGGTTCAATACCAATCTCAATACCAACAAATATCACAGAATTCAAACTAAATGCAACTTTGGCATTTGATACTACAACTGGATTGTTTGATCATTTTACAATCACACTGAGGTCTCTTTCAACAGATGAGTACAACTACGTAGATAATTTCAATGTTGACGTAGAGTATAAGTTATACAAACCTACTGAACCAGAAGAGACAACAACTGTATCTTATTCGTGGGTTGTTCCAATTGCTGTGGCTGTAATATTTGCAAGCAGTTTATTTACAAGAAAGAGGAAGTAATCCTCATCTTTTTTCTTTTTACAAATACTTTTTAATCCTATATCCTAATCCAGAATTGAGTAAAGTGAGTCTCGGACCTGAGGAGTATACAATACTTAATTATATATTTCAAGAGCCAATTATTCCATATAGTAGATTGGCTGAGAAAATAAAATTATCTGCTCCTACTGTAAAGAAGAGGGTGGAAAACCTCCTCAACGAGTCTATAATAAGAAAATTCCATGCTGAATATCACCCAGAATCGTTAGGTCTTGAGAGCCATATCTTTCTTCTAAAGATTAATTCCATAGATAAGTATAGAATCGTAGAAAGGATTCTAGATTATCATCCTTATCTCGTTGTTAGGCAACGGTGCTATGGGGGGATAACAGGGATTTTTCTTAAGGTTCATCTTCCAATTGGGTCTATCGACCTCTTCAGTTCTTTTTTAAGTTATTTGAAAGATAATAATCTGGTTGAAGAAATTGTTCATTCGACTACTATTGGACCAGGAATCAAGACTAAAGTGGATCTTACTTACTGGGATCCAACTCGAAGTGTTTGGACTTTTAAGTGGGACATGTGGAAAAAGAACATTGATGTTGTAGATTATGTCCCTCAATTTAATTATTTCCAAAAAATTTCTCGTGAAAAACCGAAAAATGTTTTGAAACAATTGAGTTACCTCGATTTCCAAATTCTGAAAGAAATAGTTCTTGATCCAACTCAAAAATATGCAACCCTATCAAAAAAGCTAGGAATACCTCAATATACTTTATCGAGAAGAAAGAAATTTCTTAACAAATCAGTAATTAGAAATTATCTAGTTGAATTTAATCGCTCATTTTTTGGCCTTGAAGATGAATTGGTCTTCAAAGCAATTTGTGGACAAAGAGCTATGTCTAAGATTATTTATTTACTTAGGGAACTAGCTCTTCCCTTTGAATCTGATTTCCGTGAAACTAATAAAGGATTTCTCTGGAAAATTATCTTACCACCAAAAGACAAATTAGAACTATTCAACATATTATGGTCACTTTTTCCAGACCTTCAAATCATGATGTTAGACCCTCATACCACCATTACTAAAAATTTCAATCCTAATAATTATTCTTTTATTAATCACTCTTGGAAAGATACCGAGGAGTTCATGATAGACCAAATATTAGAAAAAGCAAGAGGTGAACTCCTTCTTGCTTGATGTTTCACACAATCGCTCGTAATTCTTGAACAATTTCATATTTCATCTGCTTTCTGACGATTGGTATCATACCAAACAGAGCTGCTAAACAAAGCGATGCTAGAATTATGAATAATGCTATACCATCCACATAAAGTATTAATGGAATTACTTCTTCTGAGATCAGTAACGGTTTTACAAATAGAAGTGAAATAGCTGTAGCTGCGACACCAAGCGGTCCTCCTATAAGTATGGTTACAGAAAGAAATGTTGATACTTCACCAATAAGCAGTCCACGAACTTCTGTTTGATTCCCACCTAGTGCAAGGAGAACAGCATTTTCTCTCCTTCTTTGTTCTAGTATGAAGTCAGTTGACATAAGAATGTAAATAACCCCAATTACATTTAGAACAATGGCACCAACTAAGAGAATTACAGTTACTGGAGGTATATATTTATCGATGAAATAACCTATATAATCCGGGTTGATTTGTGCAGGATTGACCGTCAAAAGAGGAAATAGAGCCTCAATTTCTTGCTTAATTTGATCATAATCTGCTCCTTTTTCTACTGAAGCCAACAGAAGAGATCCATTATGTGCATCCAAATCGTTTACAAGAACTTCTCTATTTAGAAGAACCCAATCATCTGTATCTCTATTCATCTTGGGATCATAACCATGTGATATACCTAATCCTGGAGCTGATTCAATAACTGCTGTGATAGTGAGGAGTTGTATGTGTCCAGATCCGGTGAAACCACCAACTTCGATTACATTACCGATTTCTAAATCCAATCTACTAACAAGATAATTGCTGAGAACAACACCTTTTTCTGTTTCATTCAGAGCCAGAAGACCTTCTTCAGCACTCATATTTATGAAACTCGTATCTGTCCATCTACCAATCTCTAGAAGTTTCTCGGGATCAACACCAAAAACCTCAATTTGTATTTGTGTTCCCCAAAGAGCTTTAGTCGATTGAAATCCTGTAATGTCTTTGATACCTTCGATTTGTCCAAGTGTTTCTTCCATATATGATATGTTTACAGGAATAAGAGAATCAATGCGAATATCTGCTCCCATTCTGTAATCATTTTCAATTTTATTGTTTTGAATAACGGAAGATCTCAAGGTTACTAAAGTGGTAAGAAGGCAAATTGTTAGTACAAGGAAAAAGGTGAGATCTGTTAGATTTTTGCTCTGACGTTGAAGATTCTTGAAAATCAAGAATGAGTTTTTCTTAAAAATCAAATTGTAGAGTTTTCCAAGTTTTTTGATAAGCTTATTTATTCCAATTGCTATGAAATAACAGATAAAGAATAATAAAGCGATAAACACTAGAAGTGCTTGAATGCTAATCGATACTGTACTAAATCCAAAATTGGACGTTCCCGCAACTTGTCTGAAATACTCTATAATTAAGAAAATAAAGCCTGCTAAAATTAGTGCAAAAGAACCAATTTTGATGGATATTTTGATTATTCTTTGACCTTTTTTAGTCATTATTTGAGATTCATGAATATCTTTTCTAACGAAAGTAATGACATTATACAACGTCATACCTAGGTAGATTCCAAGAACTAAAACCGTAAAGATTTCTATGTAAAAGGGTGAAATCTCCAGATAATTGAAGTATCTTGTAAACAAATCTTTGCTAAAGAAACCATCATGACCGAAAGAAGGAATTAATCCAGATAGAAGTATACCCACTCCAATACTCAGAACTAAAGAGAGCGTACTTATAAGAAGAAATTCTCCAAAGAACATCATGATAATTTGTCCGCTTACTGCACCTTTGGATCTTAAAAATGCTATTTCCTCTTTTCGTTTTCTAACAGTCATTTGCGTTGATAGAATTGTAAGGATAATGGAAATTGCGATTGTGGGTATGAAAACAACCGTTGATCCAAAACTTCGAGTATATTCGTCTGCCATAGCTTGAATTTCTTGAGATAGAATATTAGCAAAAGCATGCCAGTATCTAAACTCTATCCTTTCCTTTAATGCATAAATTGTATCAGGCATATCCGCTATTCCCGCGGATCTTAATTCTTGACCATTAATCTTTACTAGTAATTTAGGTATCAAACCATTGGAATCCATGATGTTGAGGTCTTCTATTCTCAAATCTTCTTTAGGAAAGAATATTGAATCTAGCAATACTCCACCTGTGTTTCCAATTCCTCCTAACATTTTAGCAATAATGGTGTTTTTTCCAACGTAATTATAAATTCCAGAGATTGTATGATTTACAAAAGTTGTCTCATCGATATCATAATAGACCATCTGGTGTTCTCCAAGATCGGTATTAGGTATATATCGAGTAATCGCTACGCTGATTTGATCGCCTGGAGAGATTGTTCTGTTATAAATAATTCCAAGCTGTTGTGCTTGAACATAACTAATCATGATTTCTCCTTGATTCAAAGAAGCTTCTCCATCTACTTCCAAATTAAGTTTTATTCTTTCCATGGCAGCAGAGGAAACGATGTGTGCCGCTGCAAGCGATAAGGGATTATCTAAATCATCTTGTGCATCTTCAGGATACCACGTATAATTATCTAATTTATCTTCGAAATTAAACAACGCTACTGTTGGATAATACCAATGGACATCTTCTACAAGAGGTTCATCTAGCACATATGTGAATACTGGCTGCATAACATTTGGAAGGAAGGTTGAAACATACATCTCATAATCCAAAGTCTGCAAATAATCATCAGCAATGATTTTCTGTGAAGTAGTTGCCCAAATGGAAGCTGTGAAAAGAATTGACATTGAAAAAACTAACCCCAAGATAATAATTGTTGTACTTCTCTTTCTATTTGCAATGTTCTTCCAGATGAGTTTGATGTTGAAACTTAGGATAGCCATAGCATTCTTGAATCTAGAAATTTCTTCTCCTTCCCCTACAAATTTGTCAAGTTCATTCATGATTTTTCTCTCCTGTAAGAATTTGAAAACTTGCTTTGTTATATCCCTCTTCTGGGAATTCTTCTTGCGAATATTCTGCTATTTTACCTTTTTGCAATACAAAGATTTTATCAGCTAGTTTTGTAAGATAAGGGTCGTGTGATGTATATATCAGCGCCATTTTGTTTTTCTTTACTAGTTTAAGCAATAATTCCATAATATCATCTCCATTCTTTGTATCAAGTGTTCCTGTGGGTTCATCTGCGATTAACAATGACGGCGAATTTGCAATTGCTCTAGCTACACATACTCTCTGTTTTTCTCCTGAACTTAGCTCTTGCGGTAAACTCAAAGCTTTTCTCCCTAACCCTACACTATGTAGAAGATCAACTGCATATTCCTTTGCGGTATCTTCAGTTTCTCCTCTAAGAATTAATGGTATCATAATATTTTCGAGTGCTGTCAGGTGTTCCATTAGATAGAAATCTTGGAAAACAAAACCAATTTCATTTAGTCTATAATGTGATAGCTGATTCAAAGACCAAGAATGAATTTCATTTTCATCATATAAAATTTTACCAGCGGTTGGTTTATCTATTCCTGCGAGTAAATTGAGTGTTGTTGTTTTACCAGATCCAGAAGTTCCTAGGAAACATACAATCTCCCCTCTATTTATCTCAAAATTTAATCCACTTAGAACCACTAATTGCTCTGCTTTAGAGGAATATGTTTTTATTAAATTTTCAACCTTTATGTATGAATCTGCCATTGGATTAAACAGATGTTAGGCTGAACACTTAAATGATTTTTCCTTTATCAGAAAAAAATCCTCATCTACTAAGTACATACCACAGGATAACCACAATCAAAACAAAAACAACAGCGATTACAATTTTATTCCAGTCTCGTCCTTCGTATTCTTCCTCTTCTCCAGTGTGGTTATTTGTTATTTTTTCTTCCACAATGGGATCTTTGCTTTCTACTTTCGATTCTTCTTCTGATGTCATTGTCTTTTCACCCAAAACAACTGATTGTTAACTTAGGAATCCTACTTGACTTAAATATTTTATCTCTTATAATTAAAGATAAAACTCTCATCCTAAATCTGATGGGTTAAGTAAGTTATCTGAAACGTAAATATCAGCGTTAGAGATAATTGCTAGAAGGGTAGCATGACTTGGTATCATTTGGAAATGATGAATTTCAGAAAACCCTTCAAGTCTGATATCAATAGTAGCTTGGTAGGCATTCGAATAAGGAACAATAGAATCTATAGTTATTTTTTCAACAATACAAATCTCTGGTACTAGCTCACCTATAGTTAAACGTGCATCAGTTCCTTCGATTCCATTCAAACGACGTGCTATGTCTACGGCAATGGCTGCAGGGATACTTGTCATTAGAAAATTCGCACCATTTTCAAGCTCGAAGTTTAGTAATGGCATCTCTGCGAAATACGCATCGTTTACTCCCTCTTCAGTACGGAATACATCGGGACTTGCAGTAAAAACATCAATTTTTATTACTTTGTGCAGTTCCTGTGTTTCTGAAGGGGAATTATTTTCCATGAATTAAAACCTTCAACAGCATTGAAAAGTGTTAAGTTTGTACCAACGCGTATAGGTTAAAAAATGAAATATTAAAGAAGGAAAAGCACTAATATATTCTAGATTTAAACAAGGTATAGATTCGATTACAAGATAACAATTATACCGAATGATAGAAATGATATTCAAGAAAAAGGAATTGAGCCAGTCAAATAGAATAGAAACCATATTGAAAATGGCGATTTCAGCTTCTTTAGGTAGTCTTGGAATTGTTCTATCAACCATAGTTGTCTTTGTTCCTAATTTTGAGCTCATTTCCGTAACAATATTCTTAGTATCACTTCTCTTTGGTATATACTATGGTTTGATAACTGCCATCTCTGTATCAATAGTGTATGAATTTATAATCTCAGCAATATTTGGACCTGCTTCTTATCTAATAGTTTTCAAATTAGTATGTTACATTGTTCTTGTTTTAATCGCAGGATTAGCTAGAAGGATCTTATTGAAACTTTCATTCTGGGAATTAGGAATAATTGGTTCTCTTTTTGCATTGATGTATAGTATTTTGACAACACTGGGATTTCAAATAGTTATTATACAAGAAAAGATCGTTTTTAGGTATCTCATATCTCTTCTAATTGCAGGTGTTCCATTTACAATTGCACATGTAGTTAGCAACTTTATTTTGTTCAGTTTAACGAAAACTATTCTTAACTGGATTATGTCAGCGTTCAAAGTACGTGGTTTAAAACAACTTATGCTACCTTCCTTGTTAACAAAAGACGAAAAGCAGTCAAAAATGATTTCAGTGAGGTTAGTTGATGAAACGTTCTAAAATCATATTTCTACTCGTAGGTGTTCTTCTAATCGCTCTGTTGAGTGTTTCCTTATCTTTCTATATCATAAACCAGTCAAAGAATGAAAGTGATAAGGAAATTGAGATTCTTGTGGTAATTGATTTTGGAACACTGAAGGAATTTGATAACCATACACAACAATATGTGAATGTCACAGAAGGAACAGCTGCAATAGATGCATTCTCTCTTGTTGCAAATTTGACAATTATCCCCTATCCTTTTGGTGCTTACATAAAAGGGGTAGATGGATATATGGAGAATCTACCTGACTTCTGGGAATTTTATTATTACGATTTAGAAATTGAAGATTGGTTTTATTCGTATGTAGGTGTTAGCCATTTCTATTTACAAGAAGGAGACAGAATTAAATTACAGTACAGTGGTTAACGCTATATAGATAAAACTCAATGGTGGGATCGAATGACACAGAATAACGGTGCTTTTTTGTTGATTGCTTATAAAACAAGATCCACTCTTCTTGTGATGGTGCCCTTATTGATTTTAAGTTACATAGTTGGAATTATTTACTCATCTTTGGAACCTCTTCTGTACCTTTTTCCTTCTAGTGGTGAAGAATATTCCTTTCAAATTTTGGATGGGGTAATTCTTGTGTCTGTAACTATTATTAGCGGTTTTTTAATAGTTATTGCCCTTAGGAAAAATCTCGTTAAACTGTTAAAGGTCTTCTATGGCATTATTTTCTTCATTTCTTCTGTAAGTATCTTCTGGATTCATGGTTATCTTCTAGAAGTGGCTTTTTCATTGAATTCTTTTTGGTTAGAAATTGCTTTAGCTGTTATAGGTGCTATAGTTGGATTTTTCTCGGTTTGTGTTATTATTTTAGAGAAATCTAATGTTCATCTAAAGAACAGTTTAGTCTTTATTCTTGGTCTTGTTATGGGTACTGTTTTTGGAACTGTTTTCCCCATAGTTCCTTTCCTTTCACTCTTGATCTGTATATCTCTTTTCGATATATATTCTGTCTTTAAAGGACCAATAAGTCAGCTTCTGAAGAGAACAAACATGTCTCTGTCTACAGAGAAAACCTTAGTGATGAAAAACGGTATTGCTATAGGTATAGGTGATTTTGTTTTTTATTCGTCTCTTGTAACATTTGTAACTAAAGACTTAGGACCAACACTTGGTTTTATAGCTATAATTGGAATACTGATAGGAATCCAGATGACTAAAAATATGTTAGAAAAATATGGGAAGTTTCCTGGCTTACCTATACCAATTTTTCTTTCTCTTTTACTTGTGTTATTGGGGTGGGTAGTTTCTAATTACATAGTCCTATTCTAATTTCTAGGTTTATTTCATGAAAACTAAAATCAAAAGGTTTAAAATAGCAAAAAGAGGCTATCAGCTCGGTTGAATAAGGTGTCTAGTCGAAAGTTTAGATATAGAGGTTTCACACTGGAAGAATTAAAACAAAAATCCATGGATGAAATATTAGATTTATTGCCTTCAAGGAGAAGAAGAAGTTTATCTCGTCAAGAATTTTGGACCCCACGAAGGAAAAAACTCTTAGAAGATATAAGAAGCGCCATGGAAACTACAGAGCAAGGAGAAAAAATTATTGTTAGAACCCATGTCAGAGATATGCCTATATTGCCTGAAATGGTTGGTGCTACCATAGGTATATATAACGGTCGTGAATTCTTAGAAATCGAGATTCAACCTCAAATGATAGGACACTTATTAGGCGAATTCTCCCCTAGTACTAAAGTTGTTAGACATGGTGCTCCTGGAATAGGTGCTACAAGGTCTTCACTATATGTTCCTTTAAAATAATATCATTTTTTCTTATTGTTTTACTTAAATTTTTTAAACAAGCTTACATTCACTTAATGGATGAATTCTCCCGAAGATATAGTACCATCACACGAACCAAGAGAATCAAAAGCTTTTCAGAGGTTAGAAAAGAACTTGACCATAGATTTGCTTTGGATTTGGATATTAAAACTACTTAGATCTGAACCTAAGTATGCTTACCAACTGAAACAAGAGATTCAAGAGCATTTTGGTTTTAGTCCCGCTACTGTTACTAATTATACTATTTTATATTTACTTGAGAAAGAGGGATTAGTTGAGAAAACCGAGATGACCAATAGTGTTGAGAGAATAGACAGAAAATACTATATAATTACAAAATTTGGTGAGGAAGTGATGGATGAAGCGGAATCATACTTAGGAGAAATTTACGATAAGCTTTTCTCAGAGAACGTTAAACCATAATAAAGTTGCTCATTTTTCAACAACCTTAAAAGTCAATATATTGCAAGAAAGTTAGGTGTAGCATGATGAAGGAGAATATTTAACATGCCTAAGAAGAGAAAATCGGGAGGAAGGTCTGGAGGTAAAAGAGGAAGAGCTTCTGGTATTCAATGTCATGGTTGCGGTAAACTTGTTCCAACCGACAAAGCGAAGAAATACTCTATCTACGCTAGTGCTGTAGATTATCGTTTAGCTAAAGAACTAAGAGATGAAGGTGCAATTATTCCAAGAGAGAAGAAAATAGTCTATTATTGCATTTCTTGCGCAGTTCACAAAGGACGAACAAACATCAGATCCAAAGATGATCGAAAATGATTGAAGAAGTAAAGTCTTCTTCTTACTAATTTTTTATCCTAATACTCTTTATTTTCGAGGTTAATTTATGTTATCCTTCATTGTCGTTTCCTCAACTGTTAGAAAAGATTCAACTAGATCTGTCAAATCAGTTGTAGGTGGACAAGAACGATTTGATGTACTAGCTAGGTGTCTATTAAATTTAGATAGATGGAAAGAAAGAATACAGCACGATTTGAATCTCATTATCTATATTTCTAATCCCGAAGAGCAAACTGCCTTGACAATCCCATTGAAGATGATTCCATCAACACTTAAAGGAGAGCTAGATTCTGTCTTCCACCTAATTGAACTATTCTCAAACCCTGAACATTTTAACGCAGAAGTTACCAGCACAAATTTCGAAAATCTTATGTTAAATTTATCTGAAAATCATACAATATACTACTTAACACCTGAAGGGGGAGATATTGAAGATTATGCAAAAGATTTTACTAGGGACGGTAACCATTGTTTTGTACTAGGAAGTCAGCATGATTTGTCTGAAACCCAAGAACAGGTTTTACAAAATATTGAAATGATCCCAGTTAGTTTGGGAGAGCAAGATTATCTAGCATCTCACGTTATCACCACCATTTGTTATCACTTTCTACCTTGATTACATATTTGGTAAGTTTATTGACGAAAATTTTAATTAGTGAAATGGCATGATTATGATGAAATGGAAGAAAAGCAACCTCCAATTATCACAAAGAAAATTTTAGCATTGGGTTTTACAGCCCCATTCATATTTAGTATTGGAGGAATGCTTATTGCTTTTTTCGCTACTAGAAATGCGTCAGAGAAAATTAGAAATATTGCCTTGATTGTAGCTACATTTGTTGGTCTCTTTATATCAATAGGTGTGATTTTCTTAATGCAATGGTATATCAATAGAAAAGTAGGAAAACAGGGAATTAATTCATATTAACCATGTTTTATATTAGATTTTGTGTCTATCCAATACAATTTGATACTTGAACAGCTTTGCTGGTAAAGCGGAAATTTTTTAAAATCAGTTAAGTAGTTCGAAGTATAAAACTCAAAGGCCATTAAAATGTCTACAAATAGAAGAAAAATTCTAATAATGGGTGCTGCTGGTCGAGATTTTCATAATTTCAATACTTATTATCGAAACAATGAATCATTTGAGGTAGTTGCTTTTACAGCTACTCAAATCCCTGATATCGTTGACCGCAAGTATCCTTCTGAACTTTCTGGAGAGCTCTATCCTGAAGGTATTCCTATTTATGATGAGAGTGAACTTGTTGAACTAATAAAGAAATATGATGTAGATGAGGTAGTATTCGCATATTCAGATGTTACACACGAGTATGTTATGCATAAGGCTTCATTAGTAAATGCTACTGGTCCAGCGTTTTCACTCTTGGGAACAAAAGGAACTATGATCAAAAGCACAAAACCTCTGATTAGTGTTTGTGCAGTTAGAACAGGTAGTGGAAAGTCTCAAACCTCAAGAAAAATTGTAAAACTTCTACATGATGCTGGAAAAAAGATTGTTGCCATTCGTCATCCAATGCCTTATGGTGACTTAGCTAAACAAGCAGTTCAAAGATTTGCTGAATATTCCGATTTAGATAAACATGAAACAACAATAGAAGAAAGAGAAGAGTATGAACCATACATTGACAAAGGTTTGGTTATTTACTCTGGTGTTGATTATGAAGCTATATTAAGAGAAGCTGAAAAAGAAGCTGATGTTATTCTCTGGGATGGTGGAAATAACGACTTTTCCTTCTATGTTCCTGATTTAAGCATAGTTGTTGCTGATCCACATAGGGTTGGTCATGAACTTACATACCATCCAGGAGAGACTAATTTGAACCTTGCAGATGTGGTTGTAGTTAATAAAATTACAACAACCTCATATGCGAATGTTATGCAACTCGAAGAGAATATAAGAACAGCTAATCCAAACGCGGTTATCATTGAAGCTGCATCCCCAATTTTCGTAGATAAGCCAGAACTAGTAAAAGGTAAAAGAGTTCTTGTTATAGAGGATGGTCCTACTTTAACACATGGTGAGATGAAATATGGTGCAGGTGTTGTAGCAGCTCGAAGATATGGTGCAAAAGAGTTGGTTGATCCTAGACCATATCTTGTTGGTAGTATGAAAGACACCTTCGATAAGTATCCTGATATTGGAACCCTATTACCCGCCATGGGTTATTTTGACCAACAATTGAAAGATATGGAAGAAACAATACGCAAAACAGAATGTGATGTTGTCGTTTCAGCTACACCAATTGATATAACTCGTTTAATCAAAATAGATAAGCCTATGGTTCGAGTTAAGTATGAACTTGAAGAGATAGGTTATCCAAAATTAGAGGACATCCTTAAAGAAGAAGGATTCCTCTAGTTCTCTTTTCTTTTTTACTTTTTATGAGTTTTTAGAATTATTCTAATGAGATTTTAGATGATTTCCATACTCAATATTTTTAATCAACATTCTTGATTGACAGTTTTGTTCATGAAAAAAAGAGATTTTAGAAATAAATATGGTTCTTGGGCTTTAATAGCTGGAGGGTCTCAAGGAATAGGTGAAGCGTTTGCAACAAAACTAGCTGAGAAAGGTATGAATCTAGTTTTAATTGCCAGAAGAATTGAACCATTGATGCAACTAGCAAAGATGATTAAAGCAGATTATGGGGTTGAGATAAAGTGCATCTCACTGGATCTCGCTCGTGAGGATATTATTTCAGAGATTCAAAAAGAAATAGAAGGACTGGAAATAAGTGTTTTAGTTTACAATGCTGCCATAATACCAATTGGTAATTATTTCAATTCGGATTTAGAAGAACAGCTTAAGGTAATCAATATCAATTGTCGAGGACTTACTTACCTCATAGATTATTATGGAAGAAAGATGAAGAAAAATGGAAAAGGGGCTATAATTTTGATTAGCTCTATGGCTGGATTACAGGGAACACCAATAAATGTTCATTATGCAGCAACAAAAGCTTACAACATTGTTTTAGCTGAAGGATTATGGTATGAATTGAAGGAACATGGAGTAGATGTTTTAGTTAGTATTACAGGTGCAACCGCAACACCAAACTATATCGCAACAAATCCTGATAAACCTGGTTTATTTGTTCCAAAACCACTCGATCCATCAAAGGTAGCTAAAGAATCTTTACAGAAGCTAGGAAAGAAACCATATGTTATTCCTGGTTTCGCGAATAAATTTGCAAGTTTTTTCATTAAGCATTTTCTAACCCGAAAACAAGCTATTAAGCTCATTGGTAAAAATACTTACAAAATGTATGGGAAGTACAATCTGTAATTTTAGATTAAAGAAAACAAGTTTTATATTACGTTCCCAGTATTTGATTGTGAATTTAAATGCCCAATAAAGCATCAAGTGAAAACATTGAAGATGGTTCAGACGTATTAATCGTCTTAGATTCACGCAAAAGATGGCTATCTAAAGCAACAAGTGGCGAACAATTTCACTGCCACAAAGGATTCTTTGATTTTGACCAGATTATTGGACAACCATATGGATGTAAGATACGAACTAACAAATCTGTTGATTTAACTGTCTATAAACCAATCCCAAGTGATTTTCTTCAACATATCCCACACAGTTCTCAGATAATTTATGCGAAGGATGCAGGTTTAATTCTGTTAAATGGAGGAATACATCCTGGTAGTACTGTCATAGAAGCTGGAACAGGTAGCGGTGCCTTAACTTCTATATTGGCAAAATATGTTGGTTCAGAAGGTCATGTATATACTTATGACAATAGAGAGGAAGCTTACAACACTTCCAAGAAAAATCTGGAACGATTAGGTTTGGAATCACAAGTAACAATTAAACTGAAGGATGTTGCAACAGGGTTTGATGAACAGAAGGTTGATGCAGTTGTACTAGATTTAGGTGATCCTTGTGAAATTATCCCCTATGCATATGATTCACTAAAACTAGGTGGAGTCATTACTGTTTTCATGCCTACCTATAACCAAGTAGAAAGAGTATATGAAAAACTCCGTGAATTTAGTTTTGGGGATATAGAAGCATTAGAATTGATACTTAGGGGAATACAACTTAAAAGAAATGCAATCAGACCAAATACAAGGATGATTGGCCATACAGGATTTTTGATATTTGCACGAAAATTATTGGGGGAAAATGATGATGAAGATAGTCTTTCGATGTAAAAATTGTGAGACAATAAATGAAATTCCAGAGGAATTTCGATTTCGAATGTGCAAGAAGTGTTCAGCTCTAGTAACTTATGAATTGGGTGAATCAATACTGTGTGAGGAAGGGGATAATGACTGTTTAAGCTTTATTCAAGCAAACACACTATCAAAGGAATTAGCTGCAAAATTCTTTGTTCTTGCTGATAGCCACGCAGAACAGATTTCACTCATTATATTACAGCATGATAACATATCATCAAGGTTATTAGATCTACCAGCAGCTTCTCTGCCAGATACAGTAATGTTACTCCTTAAGAAGAATAACACTGAAACATTTGATGAACTAATAAGAAATTGCATGATTTTTGATATTGATTTAAAAAAGATGGAACAAATTATTAAAAGAATGAAAAATGAAGGTTTGGTGTACTTTCCTAAAGGATGGCTTATCTGTCTGATTTAGGTTTGAACCTAATACTTTCTCTTTTTGAGTTTATCTCTTATCCAACCATAAAGAATGAAGATAATCACTCCTCCAACAGCAACAGCAAAAGTTATTCCAACACCAATTATAACTTTAGAAGGACCTCCATAATCTACTATAGAAATTGTTATGTTTTCCGCTGCTATGTACTTCTTTCCATAGGCTCCAATCTCGGGGTGTGGATGATATTCATCAACTGCCCAAAAATAAATGGTTACATTATAATCTGCTTCTGCGTTAGTAATCTCAGCTCGAAGGGTTCCTGTCAAACTTGCTCCTGGTTCAAGAGAATTATGATCTGTATCAAATTTCTGAGTATAAGTGGAGTTGAGTCTATTATTTCCTCCGAGATGAACAAAATCTGCTTTAAGTGATTCAACCTTTATAGTTTGGTCTCCAAAGTTAACAATTGTTGCGTAAATACTAATTACATTATTTCTAATTATTTGATTATCTGAAATCCTACCATTAAAGGCAGCAATATATTCTCCTGATTGTGCTTGAGTTAATCTAGCAACAGGATTCAATGCAAGTGATAAGAATATCACAAAGGTACTTAATGTTATCAATTGTTTTTTGTTCATGGAAATCATCCTTATTCTATGAGTAGTATTGAAAGTTCCCTTTTCAGGTTTCCTAATGACCTTTCTATTCTCTTTTCATAAGTATTGTCAATGCTGATTTTTCCATCAGATGTTATGATTTTTATTCCACCCATGCTTTTGATATGATCCTTATCAAGACTGATTTTTACATCTAATTTGTGATTTTTGAGCTGTTTAGAGATTTTATCGAAGAATTGATTTGTGAGAATCTTTTTGTCATCTTTTCTACACTGAACAAAAAGTTCAGGTTGCTTAAGCGTGACAGCTGCTTCAAGTGCTAGATTTTCTAAACTTTGTTCATATTGATCAGATCCAACAAATGTTTGTATTTTTTCTTGAGATTTTTCTATGAATTTTTTAACAAGTTCATCACGATATTTTGTGATTTGAAGTTTGAGTTCTAGTTGATGAGTTGCTTTTTCTTTCATGAATTCTGAATCAGCTTTAGTTTTAGCACTTTCAACTACTTTTGTTTTAACATTCTCGATTTTAGAGGTAGTTTCTTTCTTGATAGCTTCGATTGACTTCTTCTGGTCTGCCACAATCTCTTTGATAAGCTTATCAGTGTTTTCCTCAATCTTCTTGGTTATTTCGGGATTAGTTTGCTCTTTATTCATAATAATCCTCTCATGGGTGGGAGAATTTGTTAAGGACTTCATAAATCGGCATATAAAAATTTTGGTTAGGAATTGAAATTAGATTCCTAACATATAATGGATATTATTCTTCAAACAAAGTTTCATCTTCAGAATATTTATAGGCAACAATGAACAGACCAAAGAATATTACGGCTGAAAGAGCTACAATAATTGTAACAAAGATTTCAGGATTAGCAAAGATTCGAATTAAGAAGTTCATGGCAATGAATACCGGAACCATTATTGTACCAGCAGCTCCACCAGAAGAACCACCTTTAGGGGTTTTCTTTCTCCATCTAATAATGGTCTCAAAGGAACTCAATGATACGGCTACTATGTTGATAACAAACATGGCGATACCTGTTGTTACCCAATCAGTAATAGGTGCGTTAATATCATTATCTACAAAGAGATATAAAATTAAAAAAATGGAAAATAACAGTGTTTTGACCAAAATTCCAATTCTTTCACCAACCTCTTTTTTGTATGATACTTGAGATGCACCCTCTCGTAAGAAAACAAAGAAATTACCAACTGCTATCGCACATGCTAGACTTAGAACAATACCATAGAAGACAGGAGAATAATTTGCCCATATCGTCCATATCGGACCAAGAAGGGTATTATATTGTGCAAAGAAAGCGATAGTGATTATTAACGGAATTGCAGCTAGGAATAATCCGGGAATAACAATTAATATAGCAGGTACATTCTTCTTCACACCAAAGGCAAAAAGTATTAACTTAACTGCAAAGAAAGCTCCAAAAACAGCTATTAATGGACCCGCGAAAGGTAGTATTAAGAAGAACAAACAAAACATGGCGTTTACCATGTAGAAAATTTTGGTGTCAATTCTTACTTTACCAAGTGCTCTCCACATTAAATCATAAGAATTGGCTACCCTAGTAGCTTTGATTGCGGAGACTAAAGAAAATGGTAATGCGAAAATAAGTGGAGCTACCCATCTTAGAATAATATGTTCTGGCATGCCTGACCAAGGATTTGATCCCCAAAAGAAGAAACCATCGAGGGTCATGGAGCGCATAGGTTCAACCCACATCCAAATATAGAAATATGCGGGAAAAATAAATATCTGTAGTAAAACTATCAATCTGTTGACCATTAGCCCTCTTAATTCTACCATGAAAGCACCTTGGTAAAGTGTGACTTGCTAAATAAAAAACGTTTCCTTTTAAAGCCATCAACTAAACTTTCTTAAATTAATTTCTACTATAATCTACTGAGGGTTATGTCAGAAAATGTTAGTTCTATTAATGAACTGCTTAAAAAATACAATATACAATCTCATGACTTAGAGTACATTTTGAACTTCATGCAGAAAGAAGGTATCTCACCTCAATTAGCAATGCGAAGAATCAAACTTTTCGAAAAACTACAAGAAAAGATGTCCCAAACTCAATCTAATGAGAAAGTACGAGAACTTACAACAGAACTCGATCATTTATCAAAACTTGTAGAAGATTTGCAAAACGAAAAAGCAGATTTAGATAAAGAAATTGAGGATACACGATTACAACAAGATTTGTTCAATGCTGAAAGAGAAGAGCTAAAGATGCAAATGCATGCTCTAATGGGTTCAATTGATGAAATCGAGAGTGAAGCAGAACAAGGAGAAGAAGCTCTAAGTGTAGAAAATCAAGATCTCAAGAAGAAAATAGAAGTTATGACTGCGGGATGTCAAACTCTCAAAGCTAAAGTGCAAAAAATCAGCTCTGAAAACCCCTCCCTTAATCCTTTGATTGATTCAATTGATAGAAGTTTAGATGCCGTAATTGGTGCAAGACAGATTCCACAAGACACCAATTTTTCAGTACCACAAGAATTATTCACAACTTCCTCTCCTCCTATCTCTACAAAACCCATTCCTACACAAAGCTCCTCTGACACAATATCCCCAGATCAGATAAAGATCAGTACTGCACCAACGATTGTAGAAAAACCATCATCAGCAGTACGTATAAGCACTCCAGCATCAGTTAAACCTGAATCGACTACAGCACCAACCTCTTCTTCATCAAAACCAATGATTAAGGAGAACATTTTTGCTGAACCAGAAAGCATGGATGAAGCAGTATCCAAACCAGAATCTCGACCAGATGAAGAACCTAAACATGAATCTCAATTTCCTACGGAATCGAAACCTGAACCAATACCTGTTGAAAAAACAGAACCACGTGATCCAACAGAGCATAGACCCAAGGCAAAACCAACAAAGGTTGACACCAGAGCAAAACCATCAACGGATGATAGGATTGTATCTCCGAAAATTGAGAAGATTCTAAAATTGTTTATCTCATATGGTCAGCAAGCTGATTCAGATGAGAATTGGAAAGCAAGAATCTCAGCAATTTGTGATATGGATGAAGCCTATGTAGAACTAGGAGGGTTGGCAATGTCGCAGATTTATGCCTATCAAACACAATCAATTAAGAAAAAGAAAGAATTTGAGAGACTTCTAAATTCTTGGATGGAAAATGGCTTACCAAGATAGATTACTCTTCTCTTTTACATTTCTCTTTTGTTTATTATTAAGCTTCCATCAGAAGAAATAAAAACAAAAAGGAAAACAAGATAACAAAATGGGCCAGTAGTTCAGTGGATAGAATAGCTGCCTTCGGAGCAGTTGGTCACAGGTTCGAATCCTGTCTGGCTCGCCATCATTACTTAAGTGGTCAATTTTATGAGCCAATATGAGAAAATTAGGAATGTTATTTTTGCTTTTTACGTAACAGTTTTCCTTTTAGTAATTTTTCCGAGTGGAGAATCAGTTTCTGCTTGTACAAACATAGATGCTGGGGATTGGTTATCGTATAATGTTGTATCAGCTAGTGATACTATAAATGATTTTTATGGTACCTTTCCTCCTGGAACATACTATGGTAACTGGTCTGTTGTAATCGATGATATAATTAGTTTTAACATCACATCAGTTCAAGATGGGGTGGTTAATGGAACACTATTCTTTGGAAATGCTTTGGAGAACGAAACTTTCTACAATGTTCGAAATATGGATACTGCATTTGGATTGGGTTTAGGAATCTATCCTTGGAATGGAGGTTTTCTAGCTAACTCATCAGATTGGGACAATATTATGTCTTCTATTCAAGCAACCAATACCACTGTAACTATTGTTGACAATTATAATCATCCTATAGAAGGAGATCTAAACACCTACTCTGTTATTCATTTCAACACAAGTGATTACTATGGACAATTTTCTAACTTTTATTATCACAAAGAAAGTGGCGTTCTGCTTAAAGCTCTCACTTCCTTCGGTTTATATGAGTTGGAGATTTCTCTAAATGCTACAAATTTAGAATTAGACCCTTATATTGAAACCGTAAAGACCAATATACCTCTTATCATATACTCTATCTTTCTACTTCCAGCTCTCTCAATGATAAAGAAAAAAGGAAGTAACAACCTCTTTTTTAACCATTACATTTAACACAAAAGTTTTCATTAACTAGCCACAACAGATATTAAATATAAACCGATATAGGGAATTGAGAATCATGAGTGAAAGCACACAAAAATGCCCAAGCTGTTCTGAGACTGTCCCCTTAGAATATTCTGTTTGTCCGTTTTGCGGATTTGGACTTTTGGAATATGAGCTTAGAAAATTCTCATTTAAACCTTCACTGAAAGAGGTTTTCATCAGACTGTATAATTTCTTCCGTCGTCCATTCCGAACATGTGAAGAAATAGCTGTAGCAACAGAGAAAAAGGGTGCTAATATCATTCTATTATTGTTTTCGTTGTTTCTCTCTCTAAGATTCTTTGTTGTTTTGATGAAATTTAATCTCAATTTTTATACAGTTATTCAGATTCCAGCTAACCCTGAACCGGATGCTTGGTCAATGGTAATACCAATCAACCTACTAGTTTTCTTTGTTGCACTATTACTAATGCCTCTAGTAATTTGGGTTATGTTGAAGATTTTCATCTTCATTACAACATGGTTTATGGCAAAATTCGCTGCAATGTTAGGTTCTGATGCTACAACCAAGCAGTTTCGTTCTATTATTGGTTATTCTCTAGGTGTTATCACCGCTGGAGAACTGCTAGGAATATTATTTATGCTATTCTTACCTGGGGCGAATATAGGCTCATCTTCATCGGCTACTTATTCTGATTTTGCGAATTATATGAGTAGTGTAAACGACTCTGCAGGTATGTGGATTTATAGAGTCATTATGATAGTATTGTGGGTAGTTTTCATAATCTATTCCTCCATAGCTATGCGAATCATAGGTAAGATGGCATGGGTAAATGCTTTCGTAGCAATTGCTGTACCAATTGCATTATTTGTTTATTTCTTTTACTTCGCAGGATTACTTCCAGCTGTTTGATAATACTTTACACTATTTTTCCTTCTTTTCTTTCTTTTAGAAATTCTTTTGAAATACTATTCAATTCTCTTATTAGAGGAAGATAATGAACAAGAAATCAAAGAGAACTATGCGTGATATTGGAGAAAGAAATTTCTTATTGGATATTGCAAATCTTGTTGATAATCCAGTTTTAAGCTTTAATGATGATGTTTCTGCAATAGAGATATCTGATAATATTGTTCTTGTAATAAACGCCGATATGCTAGTAAAGCAGACAGATGTTCTACCTGGGATGACATTTAACCAGATTGGAAGGAAAGCAGTATCTATGTCCGTAAGTGATATAGTTGCAAAAGGTGTTAATCCAATTGGTTGTTTGGCAAGTGTAGCTTTTCCACAAGAACTAGAAGTTATATTCGCAAAAGAAATAATTGACGGAATTAAAGATCAGTGTTCTGAATATAATATTCAATACTTGGGTGGGGATCTTAATGAGAGTAATGATGTCATCATAGATGCAATCTCATTTGGAACATGTTCCAAAGAATCTTTGATTCCAAGAGTAGGTGCTGTTGTAGGGGATATTCTTTATACAACCGGATATTTTGGTTTAACCTCTCTTGGTTTTCAATTTCTTCTACAAAATCTCTTTCTACCCGAGGATCTAAAACCAGTTGTTTTAGATACAGTCTATAATCCGAAAGCAAAAATGCAATATCTTTCATTACTTCAGAAAATAAAAGTGAAAATCTGTATGGATAGTTCTGATGGATTATTTGTAACACTAAATGACTTATCCAGACTTAATGAAATGGGGATTGAAATCACAAATGTACCCATTCATATAGGCGTATCTGATTATGCACAAGAAGAAAAGATCAATCCATTGAACCTAGTTTTTGGGGGTGGAGAGGAATTTGAACTTGTTTTTGCGGTGTCCCCAGAAGATGAATCACTCCTTATGCAAGAAGCTAAGAAACAAAATCTGCCTCTGATAAGAATAGGTAATTTTTCAGATAAATTTAATGATATCCGAATTACTCATGAAGAGTACAAGGATTTTGAACTTCCCAGTAGAGGATTTGAGCATTTTTCATAACCTCATAGTTAATCAAAAATCCTTAATAATTGCTTTTGTTTTTTGCTCTTGATAAATATGGGTAAAATAACTAAAGTAATTCCAAGAGAAATTATAGATTCAAGGGGTAACCCAACGGTTGAAGTTGATGTTTATACAGAAGGTGGCTTTGGAAGAGCACTTGTTCCTTCAGGAGCATCAACAGGAGAACATGAAGCTTTAGAACTCAGAGATAAAGATTCTAGGTTTCTAGGAAAAGGAGTTCTTAAAGCTGTAAGAAACATTCGTGAGATAATTGCACCTAAAATCATTGGATTAGAAGCTACAGAGCAGAAAGCAATAGATGAATTGATGATTGAGCTAGATGGAACTGACACTAAATCAAATCTAGGTGCCAATGCTATACTCGGTGTTTCTATGGCAGTTTGTAAAGCTGCAGCGGATGAATTAAATCTACCAATTTACGCTTATTTGAACAAGGAATCTAAGACACTTCCAGTTCCAATGCTGAATGTGATCAATGGAGGAAAGCACGCTGGTGGCAATTTAAAGATTCAAGAGTTCATGTTAATTCCACATGGTTTTGCTCAATATAAGGAAGCTTTGAGATCTATCTGTGAAGTCTATCAAGTCTTAAGAAACAACTTGAAGAAGTTCGGTCCTTCAGCAATAAATCTGGGGGATGAAGGTGGTTTTGGAAGTCCAGTAGATACAGCCCCAGAAGCGCTCGATATGTTAGTAGAAGCAATAAATGAAGCAGGATATGCCCCAGGAAAGCAGATATCGATAGGGTTAGACTCAGCAGCATCGGAATTTTATGAAAATAATCTGTATGAAGTAGATGGAAAGAAATTAACTGGAGAACAGTTGGTTGATTACTATGTTGACCTCGCAGATAAATATCCTATCATCTCATTTGAAGATCCATTCGATGAAAACGATTTTGATTCATTTGCAAAACTACTTGCAAAATTACCTAATCTCTCAATTGTAGCAGATGATCTAACTGTAACAAATCCTGTAAGGATAAAAATGGCTATTGACAAGAAAGCAGCCAACTATCTTCTTCTCAAAGTAAACCAAATTGGAACATTGACAGAAGCAATTCAAGCAGCTGAGCTAGCTAGAACTGATGGGTGGGGAATAAATATCTCTCATCGATCTGGTGAAACTGAAGATACTTTTATTGCTGATTTAGCTGTTGCGATTAGTGCCGAAAGAATAAAAACAGGTGCACCAGCACGAGGCGAACGTACAGCTAAATATAACCAATTACTTAGAATTGAAGAACAACTTGGAAGTTCTGCTAAATATCTCGGAGATTAATTCTCTTCTTCTTTTTTCTTTCATATCTTTTGGGTAATATTTTTGAATAGTAGAATGAACAATTAAGCGATATAAATGAAAACAGCTTATGAAAACTTGCTTGATAGTTATCAGGAAATACAATTATTGAATTCAATTAGTGGGGTTTTATATTGGGATATGAATACCTTTATGCCCCCTGCAGCTGTTGGACAAAGGGCCAAACAATTCCAATACATTAGTCAAAAAATACATGGCTTGATTACGGATCCTGAAATAGGTTCTCTCTTGAGCTCTTGTGAAAAAGATACTTCTCTTAATACTCTTCAAAAAAGAAATATTGAACTCCTCAGAAGATCTTATGATAGTAGAACAATATTACCTTCAGAGTTGGTAGGAAAACTAGCAGCACAATCAAATAAAACTCTGGAGATATGGAAAAAGGCTAAGGAACAAGCTGATTTCCAAATGGTTCTTCCAGATTTAGAGATATTATTTGATCTAAATATGGAATCAGCATCACTTCTTGCTAAATCAAAAGGAATGAATGATCCTTTTGATGCATTAATAGATAACAGAGATAAAGGGTTTAGTGTAAATTTGTTAACTAAACTCTTTGATGAAGCAAAATCATTTCTGGTACCATTTATCAAGAAGTGCAAAGAATCGGGTGTGCAACCTGATAGATTTTTTCTATCAAGAAATGTTCCCCGTTCAACACAGGTTAAGATGGTAGAAAACTTAGCGAAATTTCTAGAATATGATTTTTACACAAAAGATGCTGTTGGCAATATAGAAGAAGTAGAACATCCTCTTACAATAGGGGGTGGATATAAAGATGTCAGAGTTACCGTCAAATATCATGAAGATAATGTTCTCGCAGCTTTTCTTGCAGGGGCACATGAATGTGGACATGCCATTCATAGCTTACAAGGTGTGGATGAGTGGTATAATCAACCTATTTATCGTATGTCTTCCCCTAGTTTTGGTGAGTCCCAATCAAGGTTATTAGAAAACATTGTAGCCAGTTCAGAAGAGTTTTGGAATTATTATTATAAACAATTTCAAACGGATACTGGGGGAATATTTCAAGATATACCACAATATGATTTCTATTCTGCTTTAAATGCGGTAACACCTGGTTTCATAAGAATTCAAGCAGATGAGGTAACTTATATTCTCCATATCATAATCCGTTTTGAAATCGAAAGGGATTGGTTTGCTGGAAAAATCGAAACAAAAGAATTACCTCAAGTTTGGAATGCGAAATATAAACAGTACTTAGGTGTTGATGTTCCGAATGATACTCTTGGTTTGATGCAAGATTTACACTGGTATTCTCAATATTACGGTTATTTCTTTGGTTATGGTATTGGTGATTTAATCTCTTCTCAGATTACAGCTAAAATGACTAAAGAACTTCCAGATTGGAAATCATTCCTACAAGATGGTAAGTTCGCCCCAATCCGTGAGTGGCTTAAAACAAATGTACATGAAAAAGGTGGAACGTTAGATTGCCTTGAGATGGTTCAAAGCATAACAGGAGAAGAACTAACTCCAAAATATCATGTGAAATACTTAGAGGATAAGTTTTCAAAAATATATGAGTTGTAAAAATGATGAAAGGACGAGCTTAAAATGTTACCAAACGAAAATTAGGGAAAAAGATTGCGTTAAAGCTTTAATTGGTCTTGAGTGATTTTTTCAGGTTCATGTTGCAGTTTGACACTGTCACTCAAAAATAAATCTTCAACATAGAACACTTTGCCTTCAACTAGTGTGTTTGGACCAAGTTTTACAGTTCTAGCTTTTACATTTTTACGCACATTCACATCTTGAATGTCAACATCTTTATGCGCAATAATACTCCCCAATACATTGACTAATTTCTTTTGTCTTCTGAAGAACCATGATTCAAATACTGTTCTTCTACCCTCAATTAAAATGCTCTCACAAAGAATGTTTTTCTCAATGCGAGCTTTACCACCTATTTTTATTGAATTTTCAGATAACAAATTACCTAGTATTGTTGAAGCTCCTGTTAAAGATGCACCCTTTACAGCTTGAGTGTTTTTACCACTCCTATATGCACCAGAAGTAGTGAGATTACCTTGAATTACAACTTCACCTGTTACTTTTGCTGACCCGCTAAATGTTGCATTCTCATCTCCATAAAGATTTCCATCACATTTGAAAGATCCAGAGCACTTAACCTCTCCGTGAGCAATAATGTTACCAAAAGCTTTCACGGCTCCAGAACATTTTAGGGATTTGCATTCAATTGGATTTGTTATTCTTCCTGCACCTGAGATTCTGATGTCTCTCATAATTTTTCCCCCATCAATTGTAGCAGAACCTGAAACAGTTAAGGTGTCTTGGGTTAGAGTTTTCTCTCCTGCAACTTTGACAATGGGTGCATTAGTGTGAAATTTGAGTGCTTCTTTTGCTTTTTCTAGTTTTTCAGTATATCTTTCCTTTAACTCCACGAAGCTTGCTTGATCTATCTCTTCTTTCTCTCGTCGCTCTTCTAGGAGTTGTAGAAGCTCTTTGTACATACGTATATCGTCTTGACTCATTCTTTTTCCCTATTTCATATATGCCTTCGCTTTATATAATGTTTTTTTTAAGTATCTGGGATATGCGCTTAAATCCATAGTTGGAAGCTTTAACCTTGCAGTTTAACCGACAACGATTTATAGTATTTCTAAATATGTGAACACGTTATGTCAGAATTAGGTGATGAAATAGAAGAATCTCCCGTAATTGATACAATATATTCAATATTTAGAGATTCTACACGAAGGACGATATTGAAACTTCTAAGTAACATGAAACTCACAGCTGACGAATTAACTAAAGAGCTTGAAATCTCAAGACCTGCTGTTGAAAAACATCTCAAACAAATGTTAGAGATAGGCTTAATTGAGAGGAAAGCAGATACTTATCCTACACTTAAGTACATCTACACCATTCCCACTCCAGGCATTGATTTATTATCTAATATAGGTGATGCAATTGATACTTTTATCATAACACTTAGAGAAGAATATAACCGACGTTTGGAGAATGAAGAGCAAATGTATGTCTTAGGAATGTCTTCCAAAGATAGATATGAAGCAATTAAAGAATCTTATGGATCGATCCTTGAGAAATTGAAGAAATAACCATCTTCAGAGGTTTTTGTGTGCAAATCAAATCAAGAAATATGCTGTCTAAGAAAGATAAGAAAGTATTATTAGAAACTCTAGTAGAAATTTATGGTGAGGGGACAATATCTTCTTTTGAAAAGACATTACAATTAGAAGAAGTAAAAACAGATGAAGGGAATTTTCTGGTTAAAGGAGGGAAAATCTGGTTCTTCGATTACAACAAACAAACAATTCCTACTATTCATTTCTTAAGAGAAAACAAGATTAACCTTCCCAAAATAATTGTTGATACAGGCGCAATTCGTTTCATAACAAATGGAGCAGATGTTATGGCTCCAGGTATAGTATATTTTGATGAAAAAATAACTGAAGGTTCAATTGTGTCAATTCATGAAGAAAAGGCAAGCAGTTTGTTGGGGGTAGGTATCGCTCTAGTTAATTCCGAGAAATTTGAAAAAACAAAACAAGGAAAGGTCATACAGACCATCCATCACCTTAAAGATATTATCTGGGAATTTCAGTTATAAATTATCTTAATCTTATTGTTGTTCCATTTGGTGGGGCAAGACTTTCCCTCTTAGTTGTTTTATAAATCCAAGAGGCAAATTTTGTAACTTTTGTCTCATCACCATGAATTACTACAATTCTTTCTGGTTTTGGAGTTACTTTATTGATGTAATTTTCAAGTTCTCTTCTATCACTATGGCCAGTAAATCCTGAGATACTATGAACCGCCATTTCAATATGGTGCATAACAGTTCTACCATCTTCTACCATTTGTATTTCGGTGATACCTTTCTGAATTTTGCTCCCCAAAGTTCCCTTTCCTTGATAACTCACAAAAATCAAAGAGTTGTTTGGATCCATACACAATGCTTTGAAATATTGAACACTTGGACCACCATTGAGCATCCCACTAGTAGCTACAATTATTGCAGGATCACCTTCAATGATTAAATCACGTTCTTCTGCAGATGAAACATGTTTCATTTGTTCAGCTAGAAAAGGATTTTCTCCATCATGGAAAATTCTCTCTCTTACTCCTTTAGAAAGGAATTCTGGATGGGCTGTTGTAATGGCAGATGCCTCTCGAATCATACCGTCAGTGTAAATTGGAATAGACGGTAATTCTCCTATCTTCATAAGATTCTCAAGAATAACAAGAATTTCTTGAGCTCTTCCTACCGCTAGAACAGGAATTAATACTTTTCCACCCTTTTTGATTGTATTATAAACAATATTCCGGAGCATGTTTGTACATTCAGTTCTGGAGGGAAGTATATCGTGAGGTTTTCCATATGTTGACTCAATAAATAGGGTTTCTAATCTTGGGAATCTACAATTCGCTGAATCTAAAAGATTTGATTTGGCAAATTTGATGTCTTGTGCAAAAGCCAGATTGTATACACCCTCTCCTATGTGAAGGTGTGGTATTGCGCTACCAACAATGTGTCCAGCATTATGGAATGTTAATCTAATATCGGGAGTTATATCTGTAACTTCTCCATATTCTAAAACTATAGTGTGTAAAACTGATTCTCTTATATCTTTCTGTTCATATGGAAGTGTTTTACCTTCTTTCTGAGCAACATCAAGATAATCAATTTGTAACATTGTCATCAAATCTCTAGTTGGTCTTGTAGCGTAGACTGCACCTTTATACCCATACTTGAATAAATATGGAACAAATCCTGAATGATCAAGATGAGCATGAGAAATAACTACTGCGTCAAGATTTTCAATGTCAAACTCTGGTAGATCAAAACGCGGAAATGTGTTGTTTGGAGAATTACTTCCAACATTGATTCCACAATCTACAAGAATCCTACTTTCTCCTGTTTGTATTAAAGAAGAACTTCTACCTACTTCAGCATACCCCCCAAGCGCAGTCACACGAATGGTATCATCTCTATAGATAACTGGACGATGAATTCGTTTTCCAATCAACCTAAGTATTTCTTGTCTTTTCTTTGAATGCTCTTGGTAAAGATGCCTTATGGTTTTTATAACTCGTGATTCTATTGGTGGTGTTCTCATTACTCTGGGTCGCCACAATGTTTTAGCGATTATTGTTCTAAGCATTTCACCAGATTTACCGATTATTACACCTGGTTTCAAAGCTTCAATAATGACCTCCCCTACAAGTTCATCAAAATCTATATTGGTTATTTCACCTTCCTTCCCAACTAACTCATTAATGGTGAATATCGTTTCATCTTTTTGAAGTCTAACGCTGGGATCAGAACGTATAACTATTCTTTTACGAAGCTTCTTAGCTAATTCTTTTACTATGGTTTCATCATCTACTAGAACACGAGGATTTTTTGAGTAAACAGCAACTTCTGGTCCCTCAAATTCTATTTGTGTAATTTCTGAATTAGATGGTAATTCTTTATGTATATCTTTAGAAATTTGGTCTAGTACTTCTCTGAAGCTCAAATTCTCCAACTCTGTATGCTCATATCAAAGACAAATGTACAGCAAAATAAATTCATATATTTGCATATAACACGCTTTAAAACTAAGTTACGTCTTAAGAGATTACTTAAATACTTTTTGATTTTGTTAGACGGGGAAAATTTTTGTTAAAATTACCTAAGAATCTAAATTACAAAGACAGATAGATGTTAATTCCCCTTACGTAGATACCATCCTCGATCCAGAGGTTTACTGCGTAAACCTTTCATAATAATAGTGTTGGGCTGAGCATTATTGATTTCTTTTGCACCAATTTCAGCTTTTCCAACCCCAAAATGTAGACTATTTTTTCCAACCACTATTAGAAAATCTCCTCTATTGAAGTCAAAATCTATGGGCTCAATATTTTCTACGAATATGGACTTTCCATATAGAAATTGATTCGTTTTAACATTGATTTTATTTTTTGTGTAAGGTAAAATTAGATATGATCCCTCTATTTCTAATTGAAATTTATTTTTCCATATACTCCCAATAGGAATACCTGCAGAATATATCTGCACTGATAGTTTTGCAAGAATAGTTTCTAGTTTTTCATGAATTAGAAAAACTTCTTTTATCTGTCCTTCTTTAATCCATAATTTTTTCTGAGAAAATATGTGTATAGTTTCTGAACCGAATTCTTTCTTAACATGATTCTTAATCAATTCATTTTCTGATTTAGAAGCCTTTCGAAAAGTAAAATCGGTTGTTATCATTTTTGTTTCACCATTTTTATGATAAAGAAACCTTCACCACAACTTTCGTGGGGGTATAACCGTTTTGCTTTGATTATTTCAGGATTAAAATCATAGGTTTGAAAATTTAACAAACCATTATTACCTAAAACATCTATTTCTTCTATCTTCATTGATTTAGAGTCCATTACTTTCGTAATAACAAGTTCATTTTCTTCAGGTTCAAGAGAACATGTTGAGTAAACAATCTCTCCCCCTGATTTTAAAGAATCAATCGCATTTGTAAGTAGAGATACTTGGAGTTTGTGATAATTATGTAGATCATCAAGTGTTTTTGTTGTTTTTCTTGTAGGATCAGAAACAATGATTCCTGAACCTGAACAAGGTGCATCAAGGAGGATTTTATCAAATTTCAAACCTAATAAGTTAACATCTTGAGCGTCCATGTTGATTGTTATTGTGTTTTCAACACCCATTCTTGCTAGATTGGATTTTAAGCTTCTACATCTATTTGTGCTTATATCGGTTGCAATTATTGTTCCTTCATTATTCATCATCTGTGCTAAGTGTGTTGTTTTCCCTCCAGGGGCTGCAGCAAGGTCAGCAACCAAATCTTCTTCTTTTGGATTTAATGTTTTGGTTGGATAAAACGAGTTCTCTCCTTGTAAAGTGTAATAACCATTAAGATATTCCTCTGATGCACCAATAGGGATAGGTGATTTTATGATTCGTCTTGCTTCTGGAAGATTCTTGACACGTTCCATTATTACTTGCTTTTTCTTCAATAATTCGACAGTTTCGTCTAGAGGGTTCTTCAACGAATTTAACCTGATAGTCTGAGTTAATTTGGTTTCGTTGAACTGAAGAAGTTTATTGGTTTCCTTCTCTCCTAGCATTTCTATGTATCTATCAATCATATAGGGAAGATATCCAAGATTTTTCCCCAACTGATGAATATCTTCAGTTTCATTAACCATATGCATTAAATCCTTCAGTTATTTTACTATTTTAGGTCAAATTATAAAAGTAACCTATTAAAATTCATCTTAAGATGAACAGTGTCATAAATGAATTTAAATTCATTGAACTTCCTACTTTGCTTTGTTTGGGATCAGATATGCTGAAAAGTGTTCCAAAGGTAGTTCAACGATTGTCTCTAGGAAAAAAAGTACTATTACTAACAGATGATTTTCTTAGAACTCGAATTGCAAAAGATGTTGAGAATATATTGGATGATGGCGAAATTGAATATTTCACTAGTACTATCCAGAATAGTACTATGGCTGAAGTAGATAAACAGATAGAAGTTCATAAAGAGGTTAACCCAGATTTTGTTATCGGTTTGGGGGGAGGAAGACCCATAGATATCGCAAAATCTGTAGCGTTCAAAACAAATCAACGGTTCATATCTATACCAACTATTGCAAGCCATGATGGAGTAGCCAGTTCAAGAGCTTCAATTATGGGTTCTGATAAACGACACTCTATTCAAGCTCTCCCTCCAATTGCGGTTGTAGCAGATACTATTATTTTAGATGCATCACCTTACAGATTTACAGCCGCGGGATGTGGTGATTTGCTAGCTAAAGGAACAGCAATCGCTGATTGGATGCTCGCTCACCGGTTAAAGAATGAATTGATTAGTGAATATTCCATCGCTTTATCAGATATGACGGTCAAACTTATCACCAAAAATGCAGATGTAATTAGAAGCCAAGTTTCAGGATATAGTAGAATTGTTGTAAAAGCTCTAATTAGCAGTTCTCTTGCTATGTGTGTAGCTGGATCTTCAAGACCTGGAAGTGGATCTGAACATATGTTCAGCCATGCACTGGATTCCATTGCCGAGAAACCAGCATTACATGGAGAACAATGCGCAATAGGTTCAATTATGATGGGTTATCTTCACAATCTTGATTGGGAAGCAACAAGAAAAATAATGATTCAATTGGGTTTACCTGTGACAGCCAAGGATTTGGGATTGAAGGATGAAGAAGTGATTAAAGCTTTAGAAACTGCTCATAGTATAAGACCAGAACGTTACACTGTTCTAGGAAAAGATGGTTTGACAAGTGAAGCTGCATTCAAAGCAGCATCAATTACTGGAGTAATAAACTGAAGCTCAATTGAGAATATTAAAAAACACTATACTTCTATTTAGCACACAATGGTAATTTCTTTAGTTCCTAAGATTGTTGCACAGAAGGGTTATCAGTTTACACATCTTGGTGGTACTGAAACCTGCCAAAAATGTAACTTTCTTTCTGTTTGCGTAAATTCATTGGAAAACGGCAGTTCGTATGAAGTTACCCAAGTTAGGGCGAAAGAGCATCCTTGTTTAATAGATGAAAGTATAATGGTTGTTTGTGAATTAAAACAAATAAATGACAAGTTATCAGTTAAGCATCAGAAATATCTGGATGAGGTGATTATCACCAGAGAACCAATAGATTGTATAGAAGTATTTTGCGAAAATTATGATTATTGTGTTTTAGAAAAATACAATTCAACCACTAAGGTAAAAGTCTTAAAAGTTCTAGAAAATGTAAAATGTCCCCTTAACTACAAACTAGTATTAGTAGAAGGAAAGAAAATAACAAAATGAACTGAAATAATTATTTCTTCTTTTCAATATCATAATGCTCAATGAAAGTTATTTTATCAAATTTGTTTGAAATTTCACCTAAATCTCTTGAAACACCATTACGAATGAATTGTATATATTCCATAAAACGAGTGTCTTTTGGTAATTCAACTTCAATGATTTTATTCTTGAT